>JAYWIB010000386.1:0-9888 GCA_043789265.1 Chitinophagaceae bacterium | reverse complement strand
AAAAATACAAAGGCTGAATGAAAGAGATTGATGAAAAATACATTTTAAAATATTCAGCAGCACATTTAAAAACTAATTAAAATTAAACTAACCCTTTATGTCATTGTACGGCAAAAGCAGTTCTCCCAAACGCGGCAAACCCTCTTATATGATGGCCATTATTGGCGTGGCATTAATATTATTTTTGTTTGGAATAGTTGGCTGGCTTTTTTTAAACTTGAAAAAATCTGGAGAAATGTTCCGGGAAAATATACAGGTACACGCCTGGATAAGTCCTGCGGCTAAGAAGAGCCAGGTGGACTCCCTGCAGCAATTTATTACCAGCCTGCCGTATGTAAAAACAGCCGAGTATGTTACCAAAGAAAAGGCAATGGAAAAATGGGATGCTGAAAACGACAGCTCCTGGCGGAAATTTATAAGCAGCAATCCGCTGCCCGAAAGTGTTGACTTTTATGTAAAGGCAGATTACATGAACAAAGACAGCCTAGCGCTGCTGAGTAATTATTTGGAAGCAAATTTTGCCGGCACCATGTCGGAGTTTCAATATCCAAAAGAAACCGTGGGCTATGTAAGTTCTTACACTAAATATATTGCTGCAGGCATATTGGTATTTGCCATTATCCTTTCCATCATTGTTATTATTTCTATTGACAATACCATCAGGCTGGCCATGTACAGCAACCGGTTTTTAATAAAGACAATGCAGATGGTGGGCGCCACCCGTGGCTTTATTGCCAGGCCGCTAAATATAAGAGCCATCCTGAATGGTTTAATTGCAGCATGCATCGCTATTGTAGCAGTGTTTGGATTTATATTGCTGGTGGAAAAATTTGTGCCCTGGCTGAAACTGCTTAGAGACAGCACCAACATGTCGCTAATTATTGGCGGCATTATAATTCTGGGAATCACCATTTCATTTATAAGTACACACCGCTCGGTATTAAAATACCTGCAGATGAAACTGGATGATTTGTATTAGAAATTATTGCTTTTATTTGCATTGTAAAATTTGAATTATAAAATATGAGTACACTTAAAAAGCCCGCCCAGCCTGCCAATCCATTGTTTGGAAAAAAAAATTATACCTGGATGTTAGTCGGTATAGTGGTGATGGCACTTGGATTTTTCCTGATGGCAGGTGGCAAAAGCGCAGACCCTACTAAATTTATGGATGGTGAAGTATACAGCACCACCCGTATCACCATCGCACCGTTTTTAATTATTGCAGGTTTTATAATTGAAATATTTGCCATTATGCAAAAACCTGTGGGTGACTGATGTTAATTTTTAAATAACTAAACTAATTAAATATTTTTAAAAAGCACTGTATATTGCAGTGCTTTTTTTATCCAATTATTCTTCAAACCAATCACGTTTTTTTATGAATTTTTTCCAGGCATTTATCATAGCGCTTGTGGAAGGCATCACTGAATTTCTTCCCATATCATCTACCGCTCACATGAAGTTTGCCGATGCACTAATGGGGCTTGGCGAGCAGGATGCTTTTAAAAGTATGTTTGAAGTGGTAATACAGCTTGCAGCCATCATGGCGGTAGTATTGCTGTACAGAAAAAAGTTTTTCAATTTTTCTAAGCCCGGCTTTTACATCAAAATTTTAATAGCGGTAATCCCTGCATTGGTGGTGGGTATATTTTTCAAACACAGTATAGATGCCGCATTGGGCAACCTTACTTTTATAGCATGGGTAATGGTAGGCGGCGGTATTATTTTACTCTTTATTGATAAAATATTTAGCCACCCGATGTTTGACAAAGAAGAAAGCATTACTAAAAGAAGGGCTTTTGTAATCGGTTTGGGGCAGGTGCTGGCTGTTATTTTTCCCGGCCTCAGCCGCAGTGCAGCCACCATCATTACCGGCATGGCCCAAAAGTTAACACGGAGTGAAGCTGCCGAGTTTTCTTTTTTTCTGGCAGTGCCTACCATGTTTGCAGCATCGGCAAAAAGTTTTTACGATACCTATACACAGCATCCGGAAGTGGTAAGCATGAATAATTTTGCCACCCTGCTTTTCGGGAGCGCCGTTTCGTTTATTGTAGCGGTGATGGCTATAAAATTTTTTATTGGGTTTTTAAAAAAGCATGGTTTTTTTGTGTGGGGTGTGTACCGCATTATTGTTGGTATTGTAATGCTGTTACTTATTTATACAAATACCATTGCCTGATGCTGCGTTTTTTTTTAATAAACTTATCCTGCATTGCCCCCCACACACCAGTAAGGTTAATCATAGCGCAATAAAAAGATGCACCCACAGTAAAAAATGTTTCCGCATTAATCCTTTACTTTGGTTATCTAAATAAAATCAATGCAAACCGCTTCTAAAAAAGTAATCAATGGCTGGGCCATGTACGACTGGGCCAATTCTGTTTACAACTTAGTTATCACTTCCACCATTTTTCCTGCCTATTTTGAAAGCATCACCGGCGATGGTAACGAACAGACGCATGCAGACAAGATTGTGTTCATGGGTCGTGAGTTTGTAAACACATCACTGTATGATTATGCGCTGGCGGTTGCGCTTTTGATTGTGGCCATCAGCATGCCCATACTTACTCCCATTGCAGATAGCCGCGGCAGCAAGAAAAAGTTTATGGCATTCTTTCTTACCACGGGTAGCATTGCCTGTTCTTCGCTCTGGTTCTTTATTGGTGCTTCTTCAGTTGGCCTTGGCATAGCCTGCATGATGATTGCCTGCATTGGCTTCTGGAGCAGTTATGTTTTCAGCAATTCTTACCTGCCGGAAATTGCAGCGCCTGAAGACAGGGACCGCATCAGTGCCAAAGGTTTTTCTTATGGCTATGTGGGCAGTGTGATTTTGCAGGTGGTTTGTTTTGTGTTTATTTTCTTTCCAGAAATTTTGGGGGGTAGTAAAGACAGTGGCACCATCCAGTATCAATTTTCATTTTTGCTGGTGGGCTTGTGGTGGCTCGGGTTTGGTTATTTTTCTGTGTCAAGGCTGCCTAAGCCATTAAGCGCTTCTTATCAAAATAAAGACAAGAAAAATGTTTTCACCGATGGGTATAAGGAACTGCGCCTTGTATGGAACCAACTGAAGGAAATGCATGTGCTAAAACGTTTCCTCACTTCATTTTTCTTTTACAATATGGGTGTGCAAACGGTGATGTTGGCTGCCACGTTGTATGGAAAAAGTGAACTCGGCATACCAACATCCAATTTGATTGTTGCAATATTGCTGATACAGCTCGTTGCAATACCGGGTGCATTTGTTATTTCAAAACTATCATCAAGGATCGGCAATATTCCTGCACTGATGTGGGTGGTGCTTGTATGGGTGGTGATTTGTATTGCAGGATATTACGTTCCCAAGGGAGGCATTAATCAGTTTTATGCGTTAGGCGCC
Source organism: Chitinophagaceae bacterium (assembly GCA_043789265.1). Classification (GTDB taxonomy): domain Bacteria; phylum Bacteroidota; class Bacteroidia; order Chitinophagales; family Chitinophagaceae; genus Ferruginibacter. Next base: position 6,509 of record JAYWIB010000386.1, on the reverse strand, counting down.
TGTGTTGGTTTTGTAATGGGTGGCATACAAAGCCTCAGCCGCAGCACTTACAGCAAACTAATGCCCGAAACAAAAGACACGGCTTCCTTCTTCAGTTTTTATGATGTTACGGAAAAAATTGCCATTGTGCTGGGGCTTTTCACTTTTGGTTTAGTAAATGAAATCACCGGTTCACAAAGAAACAGTGTGCTGGCGCTGATGCTATTTTTTATTGGAGGATTGGTTTGTCTGATGTGGACGAATAAGAAGTTAAAAGAGCAGGGCAATTGATTTGCCTGTACATTATTATTTGTAATTTTAAATTATGGATACACTTACTGTAAAACCAAGAAGCAAAAAACAACTGGAGCAGGTAACTGCTTACCTTAAAAGATATAATATTCCTGTGTCGGTTGCTGACAAAAAAAAAGCTGCCCGTAAAAAAGCAAAGGAAAAATTTCTTGACAGTCTGGAAGAAAGATTAAATGAAGTGAAGCTTCATATGGAAGGGAAGATAAAATTGAAATCATGGGATGAATTGAAACACGAATTTTAAACTGTTTGAAACATGCCATTTGATATTATCCCGGTAAAATCATTTCTTGCAGATATAAAATCACTTTCCAAAAAATACCCTTCCCTCAAAAATGATATTGATGAAGTGGCGATTGCTTTAAAAGCCTATCCACAAATTGGCGAACCACTAGGCAAAGACTGTTTTAAAATACGTGTGCACATAAAATCAAAAGGCAGGGGCAAAAGTGGTGGCGGCAGGCTTATTACCTGTGTCAAAATTTTAAAATCAACAGTATATCTTCTGGCAGTTTTTGATAAATCAGCATTTGAAAATTTTTCCCAGAAAGAACTAAGCCAGCGTATTAACGAAATCAATTACTAAAATGAATCTCTTCTCCATCCCCACCGGCTATTTCAAACTCGATGGTGGTGCCATGTTTGGTGTGGTGCCAAAAAGCATCTGGAACAAACTAAATCCTGCGGATGAAAATAATATGTGCACCTGGGCATTGCGATGTTTGCTCATTGAAGATGAAGGAAAATTGATTTTGATTGACAACGGTATAGGCGACAAACAGGATGCAAAATTTTTTGGGCATTATTATGTGCATGGAGAAGATACGCTTGATAAATCCCTGGCTGCACAAAGTTTTTCTGCAAAAGATATTACAGATGTATTTTTAACCCACTTGCATTTTGACCATTGCGGAGGAAGTATTAAAAGGGAAGGGGATAAACTGTTGCCTGCATTTGAAAATGCCACATACTGGAGCAATCAGCAGCACTGGCAATGGGCTGTACAACCCAACGACCGGGAAAAAGCAAGTTTTCTCAAAGAAAATATTTTACCCATAGAACAAAGCGGGCAATTGAAGTTTATTGACGTGGTAAATAGTGAATTGTCGCTGGTTAATGGCGTGCATCCTGTTCCATCTCCATTCTCAAAAGATGTATCTGTTCTTTTTGCCAACGGCCATACCAACGCCATGATGCTGCCTGTAATAAAATACAAAGAAAAAACAATTGTGTACATGGCAGATTTGCTGCCGTCAACAGCACATATACCTCTGCCTTATGTAATGGGCTACGATATGTTTCCATTAACCACCTTGCAGGAAAAAAAATCTTTTTTAACGGAAGCAATGGAAAAAAATTACATTCTCTTTTTTGAACATGACCCCGTTAATGAATGCTGCACGCTGCAGCAAACCGAAAAAGGAATTCGCAGTAATGCGGTTTTTAAACTGGCTGAAATATAAATCAGCGTACGCTGATTAAAGAGCTGAGGGGATACCTTAGATTTTTATAACCAAACATATCTATTTTTATAGAACCTACGCTGATAGGGCTTTCTACCCTCAGCAGCAAATGATTGGGGTCATCGCTTATCCATGCAGTCATTTTTTCGCCTCCTTCAAAAATGGTTCCTTTAATCAATAAGGGTTTAAATTTAATGGCTTTGAATTTTCCGTATTTTGTCTTTACTGTTTCTTTGCCGAGGTACCGCAAGTACAAGTGATACACCTCATCATCCATAAACATATCGAATGGAATTTTATCACCAACGTTGTATTTTTCAAACTCAATATTTCTTGCGTAATATACAGCGCTTACAGCATCCTGTATGCAGGGGGTGGTTTTAAACACACCGTTGGTGGTAACAGCCGTGCCGGCTTTGTGATTGAAGGTAACATTGTTGTAAATTTTATATCCACCCTCATCTACATTGCGTATAAATTTTATGGGCAGCATAGTAGCTGTGTCAATATAAGATTCGTACTTATCACGTACTTTAAAAAATTTATCAAAGAAAGAATAGGATTTTCCATCACCCACACAGTGATAGGCAGGTCTGCCATTGAAGCGCTCAAGCGTGGTGGTAAATGTAGCCTCGCCTGCGCCTATATACATACCCAGTGTGCTGTAAAAAACTTTCATAGTAACAGATTCACCTGCATTGAATGCTTTATTTTTTGCCCCGCAAAAAGTATCAGCTGTTTCCTGCACAGTAAAGGCGGATAAACCTATGCCCAATAACGCTATCTTAATAATTCCCTTCATTGTTTTTTCCCGTTACTTTTATATTTAATAATAATATGCTGCCGATGATGGCGGGTACCACCAGGTTTATCAGCCATATAACTAGTGCCGCGGCACCCACCCCCAGTTCGTTTGCTGTAAAAAATTTAAATATTGCCCAACTCGCCGTAACCCTTACAGGTAATTCTATAAAACCCATGGTAGGCGCCACCGCCATCACCAGGTAAAAAACTGTTATCAGCCAGCAGCACAAAATAAAATCAATATTCACCTGCATTACCTGAAGCATCAATACATACTGCAGCACAAACACCAGATATCTGGCAAATGATAACGATAAAATACTTCCTAATTGTATGCCATCAAATTCATCCAGCACTTTTATGTGCCGAACAATTTTTTGTGAGCCGGGTACCTTTTCCATCAGCCTTACCAGCCATCCCAGGCGCAGGTAAAAAAACAGGATGATAAGGGTGATGCTTACGCTTAAGTAAATTAATATATCTCCCCAAAAGTCAGGTAAAACGTTTAAAGCGTTGCTGTACTGTTGTGAAAAATATCTTAAATAAACCAATCCCAAACTGCCAAGACCCATGGTGATCAATAGCTGGCTGATGCTGCCTGCAATGGTTAACGAAATAGCCTCAATGCGCCTGCCAACATCTACATAAAGTATACGGCCTCCATATTCGCCCACCCTGTTTGGCGTAAGCATGGTAACAATGCAGCCTGACAGCACCGATTTAAAGGCACGCCAAAAAGAAAACTGCTGCACATGGCCAACAAGCACCTGCCATTTACGGGATTCAATCCCCCAGTTTACCAGCATCAAAACGGCTGCCAGCCAAAATTTCCAGCTATGCCAGGATAATGTAACCTGCTGCCAACGCCTAACTAAATCTGGCTGATGCCTAACCTGGCTGTAGAGACTGTAACACAATACCACACACAAAACAGGGCCTAAAAAATAATTAGTTAGTATCCTGATTTGTTTACTCAATTTCGTTTTGATTATTTTTGACAGCGCTCATTTTTTCGTAGCAAAACATTACCATGTTATTTACCGCTATATCTTTTTGTACGGATGCATAGTTACGACAGCGTTAAACAAAACCTGCTTATAAATTTGCCTTGCAATGATACTTTAAATATTATACACAGCACAAACTCAATACAGCTTGCAGCAAAAATCAACAATCATTCTCGGCATTGACCCCGGCACCGTGGTGATGGGATACGGATTAATAAAAATAACGGGAACCCGTATGCAATTGCTGGAACTGGATGTTTTAAAACCCGGCAAAGTGGATGACCCTTATAAAAAGCTGCAGCTTATTTACAACACAGTAAGCGGACTCATCATCAAGTACAAGCCTGCGGTATTTGCCATAGAGGCACCATTTTTTGGAAAGAATGTGCAGAGCATGCTAAAGCTGGGCAGGGCACAGGGTGTAGCCATAGCAGCCGCTATGCACCACGGCCTTACGGTAACAGAATACTCTCCCAAAAAAATTAAACAGTCGGTAACAGGCAATGGCAACGCAAGTAAAGAGCAGGTGCTTAAAATGCTGCAGCGCCTGCTGGATTTTAAAGACAACCCAACATATTTTGATGCATCGGATGCGCTGGCGGTAGCTGTATGCCATCACTTGCAGGGCAACACTTTAACCACGGCTGCTGCAAAAAAAGTAAATGGCTGGGACGATTTTTTAAAGAAGAATCCGGCAAGGGTTAAAGGGAAATAATAAAATGTACGATAAATGTTTATCAAGTAAAGTATCCTGTAAAGAGTAAGCAGTAAATAATCATCCATTCTTCTGTACCTGCGTAATTCAAATTATTTTTAAACAGGCCATCTTAATCTTTTAAAAAATTATTGCACCGCTGATACTTCACCAATTTCTGCTTTACCCTCTGCTGGCTTTACCGCTTCAATGGTGGGTACGCCAAACCACAGGCCTTTTTCTACAGTACACCTGAAATAATATTCGTGGTTCAATTTTATGTTTGCAGTTATTTCCGATTCGCCTTTTTTATCAACAGCAATTCGGTACTTGCCTTCTTTGATTATTTTAAAACTTATCATCCTGTTGGCCTTAAGGCTATATACCAGGCTGTCGTTGATATAAATGGGTACTTTTTTTATTGGTGCATCTGCCCATCTGATAAATGCACGGTAAAAATGAAGTGTGGCGCCCGGTACCGTATCTGTTTTTAGTTTGGCAGTATCAGCAACTGTTTGTGCTGGTGCATACAACACACTTATCACAAACAGCACTGTCCATAAAATTTTCATTGTACAATTTTTATAAAAATATGTACAAATACTTAAAAGTTGCCTGAAGTTTATAAAAGCTAAGGGATGAAGGAATGTTACAAGATTAATGTTTTTATAAATGTTCAAATGGCAAGGGTTTCTATATTTAATTCTTGTAGAGTTTTTCATAAGAGATTTTTTTCTGTAAAAAACCAAAGGACATAAAAAACGAATACACCAGCGCTGGCATTTTTAAGAATAATTAATAACCATAGTATTAGCAGCCGAAACAAAATAGTTTATCTTTTCATTTTAAATACAGCAGATAAATGCAATTGCTTTTTACAATAACTTCTAAGCCCAATTTTTTTGTACTCATTTTTTTTATGATGCCCTGCATAAATGTTTCGGCTCAGTCGTACCAGGCCCTCAACGGGTCGCCACAGGCGGGTGGCATGGCTGTTATTAATAATCCTGCTGCTGCACTGTATGTACCCTTTGCGTGGGACATTACGCCCTTCTCAATTCATGTAAAACATACCACCAATTTTATTGCTGTAAAAAATTATCCGTTGTTTTCTTCAGGCGCCAACAGTGAAATAGAGGGTGCGCCTGGTACCAAAAAAAGACATGCAATGGCCAATCAGGAAATAAGATTGCTCAATACAAGAATAAGACTCAATAAAAACAATGCTATTGCTTTTGGTGCCGTGGTGCGTTCGTATGTTTCTGCCACCACATCAGCGCTTACATTAAAAAACAGGTTTAGAAGTTTTTATGAGTTTCTCGATTTAAATTATGGCAACATTCCTGTTTCGGGCAGGGCAAGGGCAAGTGCATGGGCAGAGGTATATGCCACCTGGGCCCGGAATATTATCAATAACGACAACGCCATTGTAAACGGTGGCGTCACACTCAAAGTTAACAGGAGCCTCGCCGGTGGGTGGATGAATTTAGACAATACTAATTATACAGGCAGTGACGTAAACGACCGCCCTGCTTACCTGCTGCAGTCTGGTAAAATACAATATGGTTATTCATCGGGCATTGATGTATTGAATGGAACTGCATCCGGTAAACTCAGCCGTTTTTTGCAGCAGTCTTCCACCGGCATCTCTGCCAATCTCGGCATGGAATATATACTACCGGTAGAAAAAGAAGGCGATGAAAAAAATGAATACAATTATGATTTAAAAATTGGATTGTCATTACTGGATGTTGGTTTTAATAGATATGCATACAGCCCCAACAGCAAGTCGGCTGTGTATACACGTAAAGATGTTTCTGACTCATTGCTGGAATTAACTTTCTCTGATATACAGCGGCTGGATGATGTAGATGACAGCCTTGCTGCCATTGCCTCTCCGCTCAATACCCTTAGCGGTAATTTTGATATCATTCAGCCGACGAGGCTGGTGATAAATGCAGACAAATACATCAGCGATAATTTTTTTATCAATGCGGAAATCACTGTACCTGTTACTGCGCTGGCAGGTTCGGGCAGGCTGGTGCTTAAAGATATGAACCTGCTTGCGGTAACGCCCCGCTACGAAACAAAAACACTGGGCGTATACCTGCCCATCACCATCAATACGCAAAGGCAATGCTGGGTGGGCGGTGCATTAAAGATGGGGCCATTGCTGATGGGCATACACAATTGGGCCAACCTGTTTAGTAAAAATAAAATTCACCGTGGAGGGGGTTATGTGGCGCTTAC
>JAYWIB010000385.1:0-2796 GCA_043789265.1 Chitinophagaceae bacterium | reverse complement strand
AATTTTCAGCAGCATTTCTTTTATTGGTGATGCTGGTAAATACAGCAGCGCCTGCATTTGCCTCATCTCACCGGGAAGCGCCACTTATTGCAAACGATCCGCTGGCAGATAACACGGATTTGTATGCATTCCGGAGCCCGGACAATCCGGATAAGATTACCATCATCGCCAATTACGTACCGGGGCAGTTGCCACAGGGTGGCCCCAACTACTATTCATTTGGCGAAAAAATCCGGTACGAAATTCATGTGGACAACAATGTGGCAACCAAAGGCGACGACATTGTGTACCGTTTTACTTTTCAGCAAAAAAACGAAGACCCCACCACATTTTTCAACATCAGGTTGGGTAAGCAAAATTTAAAAACCACCTATACCATGGAAAGAAGTATGGATGGGGGACAAACTTTTCAAACAGTGGTAAGTAAAGGTGCTGTGCCTCCGCCAAACGTAGGCCCACGCTCTATCAGTTCGCCGGTAGGGTTAAATGCACCCGATTATAAATCACTGATTGATCAGTCTATTGCCACTGCAAGTACCGGTGAAAAAGTTTTTTGTGGTACGGCAGATGATCCCTTCTTTGTAGACTTAGGCGGCATCTTCGATTTGGGTGATGCACCCCGTGCAGACGGTAAATCCGTAGACGGATTAAAATGTTTAAATGTTTCCAGCATTGCATTGCAGGTAGACATTTCTACACTGCAAAAAAATCATAAAAAGGTAAGAGAGTGTACAAATATTCTCGATCCAAATTATGTAATAGGTGTATGGGCAAGTGCCAGCAGGCAAAAAATAAGCATCCTTAAAAAGAACGGACGGGGTGTAAATACTTACGGCGACTGGGTACAGGTATCCCGTCTGGGAATGCCATTAACCAACGAAGCAGTAGTGCCGATCGGCGACAAAGATTACTGGAATTCATTTTCGCCTTATGAAGACCTTGCAAAGCTGGGTGAGTTTGGTAAATATTTTTACAATCCTGAGCTGGCGCTGTATATGGATGACAGCCAGTTTGGGGGTGCCGTTCCTTCTTTTTCAAAATTGCGTGTGCAGCGCAACTCGCTGGGTTCATTTGATTTTGGAAACGGACGTGATGGATTATATGGATTAAAAGGCAGTGCAGCATTGACAGGCACTGCCCTGGATGATGCAATTTTCGGCACACTCTTATTGCCCGCTAAAGCATCTCCACGTTCGGTAGATTTATGGCCCATTTTTCATACCGGCGTACCCAATTTGGCTCCTTATCAATTAGCCACGGGCAAGGCGGGTAATCCTTTGGCAAAAGGCAAACCATTTATCAATAACTTTTTACCAAATGGCGGCGATATGCTGCGGCTAAATATGGCCGTGCCACCTACGCCAAGAAACAGTCCGCAATTCAGTTCACTTGGACTGGTGCAGGCAGCAGTGCTTGGCCTTACCGACCCTGCTTACAATGGCAGCAAGGCTATTCAGAATATTCCTAACATGGATGGTTTCCCCAATGGCAGAAGGCTGGAAGATGATGTAACAAGAATTGAACTGCAGGCAGTAGGCGGTGTAGTGCTTGCCGCTATTGGTTTGTGGTACGATGATTTTGCAGGCGGCAGCCCTGTAACACCCAACCTGGTAAATGTACTTACGTACACTACAGGCGTGGAAAAAAATGATGTGCCTTTTAAAGCGGCGTTTCCGTATGTGCAGGAGCCTTTTGCAGGTACGTATATATGCCCATGTGATAATAACGATGCGGCAAAAACTCCGGGTCATACTTCCATTGGTACCAAAGTAAACCTGGGTGCTGGTATTAAACTGGCTGCTCCGGAAATATTTGCCACCGTATCTCCCAACCCTGCAGTAAGCAACAGCAGCATTCGCTACCGTGTAGATAAAGATGCGCTGATAAATGTTTCTTTGTTTGATGCCACAGGCAAGCAATTAAAAGTGCTGGTAAATAAACAACTGAAAGCTGGTATGTATAATGAAAACTGGAATACAGATGGTTTAACAAAAGGTGTGTATTACATACAGGTAACAAAAGACGGTGTATTAAAGCAAAACATCCGTGTAGTGAAAGGATAATACAGTAAAGGAAATGTGACAGTGGCGGGCTGTTTCAAAAAAACAAAAAGATGATATCAGCAGGTTCTTTAAGATGGTTTCCTGTTTAAGATGGTTATGCAGGATTCACAAGGTTTTTTTGAAACAGTCCTTTTTAAATTTATTTTTAAGCACACATTTTTTAGTCAGCAAAACAATACATGGTTATGAAAAAAAATATTACTTACACTGTACTGGTTGTTTTTATGATGGCAGCCATTGCATTTATCTGGATAAAATACAGCGGTACTAAAACAAAAAAAGAGCAGCAGGTGTATGCACTGCTGCAGCGTAAAGGCAATATGGCCAAAGCGCCGGAATGGCCAGTGGTAAAGGAGAACAGCATACGGCTGCAAAAAATGATTGAAGTAAATCCGGGAGATAAAAAAAGCCTGGTAGCCCTGGCCAACCTGTGCATTATGGAAGCACGGGCCACGGGCAATTTTGCTTACTATGATGCCGCTGCCATGAAATACATTGATAAAGTTCTGAAAACTGAGCCGCATCATTTTGAAGCGCTTACTTTAAAGGCGCTGATACAAATGTCGCAGCATCATTTTTCTGAGGGATTGATTACTGCACAAACAGCCGCAGCAGATCATCCTTACAATGCTTTTGTACAGGGTGTGCTGGTGGATGGATATGTAGAAACAGGCAAGTATGATTCCGCCGTGGCAGCAGCAGAAAAAATGATGTCTATACGGCCCGATCTGCG
>JAYWIB010000384.1:0-2799 GCA_043789265.1 Chitinophagaceae bacterium | reverse complement strand
TATGTCTAAAAATATATTTGCTTCGCTGCAAGGTTCCAAAAATATTGGATGCTGCCCTGAACGGACTGCCTTTTACATGTTCAAAAAGCAATGCCGGCCCGCCAGCTTCGTGTATGCGTAAATGTATGGCCGCCATTTCCAGATAAGGATCGGTTTGTTCTTTTATTCTTACCAACTGTCTGCTCTGCTCCAGGTCAGTTAAGCATTCCTGCAAAGATGAATACGCCATCATTTATTTTTTTCATTGCAAATGTAAAACACTAAAATGGCAGAATGGTTAAAACCAGTGTTGGTAATTATTAAAGATAGCAATGAATTATAAAACCATTTTCTTGTGTAAAAAAATGTTTCAATGTGTTTTTAAAAATGTTTGGCGGATATGAAAGCTGCTTTTTATTTCAGCAACTTTCCTGGTTCTTAATTGTTTACTTTTACTTTAACAGTAAAAGTCCACCATCTTTTGACGACAGACAGCCATATAAAATCATTGCAGACGAAGATTGCTGAACACAGCGACCAGGAAGCGTTTAAAGAATTATATTACCTGCTGTATAAGGATTTATTTCGCTTCGCAAGAATTTTTATACCGCAAAAAGAACTGGCCGAAGAAGTGCTGCAGGATGTGTTTACTAAAGTGTGGCTGCAAAGTGAGCAACTTTTAGCGGTAAACAATTTGAAGGTTTATCTTTATACTGCTGCCAAAAATTCGGCTATTAATTATCAAAAGAAATATCCGCTTCAGTTACTTACAAAGCCTGACCTTTCAGCAATAGAATTGAGTTATGGCAGCAGAACACCAGAAGAATTGATGATTTCCGCACAGACGATTGCGGGTATTAATAAAGCTATACAATTACTGCCGCCAAAATGCAAACTGATATTCTTGATGGTGAAAGAAGACCAGCTAAAATACAAAGAGGTGGCCCAGATTTTAAACATATCCCTGAAAACTGTAGAAGCCCAAATGGGTATTGCAATAAAAAAACTGGGTGCAGCCTCGTTGTTTAACCTTTCTTAATTTTTTAGTTAAAAATAAATGTGCTGCTCTTTTAAGGGTAAGGACTTTGTTTTGCTGTCTACATAATTATAACTGTGTATACAGATGGAAAATATTGACGCCCGTTTATGGGTACTGGCAGGTAAAAAATTAAGTGGTGAAGCCACTTCCGAAGAATTAAATGAGCTGGAAGAATTATTAAAAAGCCAGGGTATTGAGTTTGCCAGTCAGGATTTACTTACAAAACTTTGGCATTTACCATTACAAAAAACCTATACACCTGATATAGATAAAAACTGGAGCTCATTATCACAAAATTTATTTCCAGAAAAAAGTATTTTTTACATCGGCACTCCTCCCGTGATTGCACACAATAAATTTCGGATGACGAGAAAATGGCTTGCAGCGGCAGCGGCTGTGTTGCTTATTGCCACTGCGGGTATTGGTTATTATTTAAGCCATAATACAAAGCAAAGTGAATCTGCCGCCACCAAACAGCATACAACAAACCAGGTGGCATCCCGTAACGGTTCCAGAAGTACGTTAACGCTGCCCGATGGCACCAAAGTTTCGCTGAATGCCGGCAGCAAAATTTTTTATAAAAATAATTTTACTATAAACAGAGAAATAACACTTACAGGTGAAGCCTATTTTGATGTAATGCATGATGCAGCTAATCCATTTGTTATTCATGCGGCAAATGTGCATATCAAAGTGCTGGGTACTGCCTTTAATGTAAAAGCGTATCCCGCAGACGACCGTATAGAAACCGCTCTGGTAAGGGGTTCGGTAGAGTTAACCACCAGTGATGATCCAGAAAGAAAAATTTTGCTGCGGCCAAATGAAAAGATAACTATCCTTAAAATTAAAACTGCAGAAGACAGTGCAGCAAAAATCCCTTTTGGTAAGCTGCCAAAAAAAGAAGAGCTCTATACTATCAGCCTGATGCAGGTGGATAAAAAAGACAATGTGCCTGAAGATGTGGCGTGGATGCAGGACAAACTGATTTTTAAAGGTGAAACATTTGAGCAGTTAGCCATTGAGATGGAACGCTGGTATGATGTAAAACTTTTTTTTGCGAATGATTCCTGCAGAAACATAAAGTTTACCGGTGCATTCGAAAAGCAAAATATTGTGCAGGCTCTTCAAGCCCTCTCATTTAGCTGCGACTATAAGTTTGTGTACAGTATTGATAAAAATATCATCACCATAAAATCAAATAAACGATTGCTTAACCACTAAAAAAACTCCTTATGACCTGATTGCAACTACTGCCAAAAAAAGGAGATGCAGCAAACATCTCCCTTAAAAAACTGAAACGGATGGACATCTTTGAGCGGAGGCCCATCCTATTTATCAATTCTCAAACTTAAAAGTATGAAAAAAAATGACACCCGTCATTTGAAACAGCCTGTTGTAAACAGGTGTACCAAATTGCTGCGAATTATGAAACTGACCTCACTGCTGATTTTTGCTGCATTTTTAAACAGTTATGCTACGGGCTTTGCCCAAACAAACGTAACCTTAAATCTGAAAAATGCAGACCTGCCTAAAATTTTTTCGGAGATACAAAAAAATACAACATTTACTTTTTTGTATAATGATGATTTGCTGCCGGGCAATAAAAAATTTGATGTAAATGTTACTGCCGTTCCCCTGGCGAAAGTGCTGGATGATTTATTTAAAGGAATAGACCTCTCCTATAAATTTTTTGACAACAACCTGGTGGTAATTGGCACTTCAAAATACATTGCATCTCAGGGCCCGGTTTCAGGAAGAATTATTGCTGCGGACGGCAGCCC
>JAYWIB010000383.1:0-2803 GCA_043789265.1 Chitinophagaceae bacterium | reverse complement strand
GGAAAATCCACGCAAATTGACCCCCTCCCGCCAAAACAAACTAACCCCCCTCGGCCATTTCAAATTGACCCCCTGATACCGGCTTAAACTGACCCCCTAAAAAGAGTAATAAAAGAACAGTTGTTTTTGTAAGGTAATTATCGGTTGTTTTAAACAAAACAAACCAGATAATTTATGTCCAACAAAACAATTGATATGTTTAAGATCAGACAGGTAGTACGGCTTTATGCAGATGGGCGGGGCAGTAAATTTATCAGCAAAACAACAGGTATTGCACGCAATACGGTAAAGAAGTACCTGTTGCAGTTTATTGAGTTGCGCCTTACTATTGAGCAGGTAGAATTGCTGAGCGATAGCCAACTGGCAAAGGCTTTTTTAATGGAAAAACCAAGGCCGGTAAGCAGCCGTGTAATAGATTTAGAAGCCCTGTTACCCGAGTTGGCAGTTAGGTTAAAGAAGCGTGGCGTAACTAAGCAGATGGTGTATGCTGACTATATCAGGCAATGCCCCGAGGGCTATAAACACTCTGCCTTCCTGGTACGGTTAAACGCCTATATGGGCATGAGCAAGCCCTCCATGCGGGTGCCACACAAAGTAGGCGACAAACTCTTTATTGATTTTACGGGTAAACGCTTGCACATAGTGGATACTGCAACGGGTGAAGTACAGGAGGTAGAGGTTTTTGTTGCTATCCTGGGCTGCAGCCAGCTAACTTTTGTAACAGCCGTTGCTTCGCAAAAGAAAGAAGATTTTATACTCGCCTGTGAACTTGCCCTGCATTTTTATGGCGGTGTGCCTGAAGCCATCGTACCGGATAATTTAAAATCAGCGGTAAAAAAAGCTGGCCGCTATGAGTCCCAGCTCAACGACAGCTTTGCTGCATTTGCAGCCCATTACAATACCTATGTTTTTCCGGCAAGGGTGTATAAACCTAAAGACAAGGCCCTGGTGGAAGGGGCTGTAAAAATCATCTACACCAGCATCTTCACTAAAATAGATGAGAAGGTTTACAGCAGCCTTGCGGTACTCAATGCCGATATCTTTTTTTATCTGGAAGCGCATAATAATACATTGCTTACCGGCTGTGATTACAGCAGGCGGCAACAGTTTGAAGCATTGGAAAAAAATGTTTTAAAACCGCTGAATAAATATCCCTATGATCCGATGGCCACCAAAACGGCAACAGTAGGCAAAACAGGTTTTGTAACTATAGATCACCGTTACTATAGTATCCCTTATAAATTTATTGGTAAAAAGATACAGCTGATGTACAACCGTACAAAGGTGGAGGCTTTTAGTGAGCATGAACTTATTGCTGTTCATGTGCGCTGTTTTGGTAAAGACAAATACATACAAAACGAAGACCACCTTGCTTCCTGGCATAAATACCCCACAGAATGGAACCCTGAAAAATTTATTGCCGATGCAGCCCTCATCGGTGAACCAGTGGCAGCTTACATCAAAAAAGTATTATCCCGCAATGAGTACCCTGAAAAAAATTACAGGGCCTGCCAGGGTATTATCAATTATAAAAAACGTGTCGGGGAAACAAGGCTTATCAATGCCTGCAAACGGGCCGATAGTTTTAACGTGTACAACTTTGGCATCATCGAACGCATATTAAAATCAAAAGCAGATTTTATTCCAATCGAAGATGACCTGAACCCTCCGGGTACCGATAACAGTATGCCACAACATGACAATATCCGGGGAGAAGATTACTATCAATAAAGCAGTCCGGTAAAAAAGCAATTATTACTAATCAAATAAAATTAAAACAATGAACAAAGAAAGTTTAGAAAAGATGACACGTATGCGGCTGCAGGGGATGCACCAGGCTTTTAAAGCCAGTATTGCTCCTGAGGGACAAACGCAAAACTTTACCAATGATGAACTGGTACATCACTTAGTCATGAGTGAATGGGATGACCGCCAGTACCGCAGTGTACAAAGAGGACTGAAGAATGCGAACTTCCGCTACAGTGCCAGTATTGAACAGTTGGATTATACCGGGCAGCGTGGACTGGATAAAAATATGGTGCAACGTTTATCAACAGGTGAGTTCATTAAAAAAGGCGAAGACCTTTTTATTACCGGGAGCACCGGAACAGGTAAAAGCTTTTTAGCCTCTGCTCTCGGCCAGCAGGCCTGCCTGTTAGGTTATAAAGTTTTATATACCAACACGGCAAAACTGATGTCTCATTTAAAAATGGCCAAGGCTGATGGTGCCCACTTAAAAGAACTCTCTAAAATAGAAAAGCAAGATGCACTGATACTGGATGACTTTGGTGTACAGCCCTTCGATGCAGGAAGCAGGGCTTTACTTTTGGATATCATCGAAGACCGGCACGGTAAAAAATCCACCATCATAACCGCACAGGTGCCAGTAAAAAAATGGCATGAAATAATCGGTGAGAAAACACTTGCTGATGCCATACTCGACAGGATCGTTCATCAATCCATACGAATAGAACTATATGGTGAATCTTTAAGAAAAAAACAAAAAGCAGACGCCACCACAATGGAATCATTTTTATAAAATCAACGGGCAAAAATTAATCACTATTTTTATTTTACCTAACAGCAGTTCTTTATCTACTTTTTAGTCCTCTTTAGCAGGCTTTTTTTTAGGACCTTTTTGAAATCGTTTTTTAGGGGGTCAATTTGAAATGGCGAGAGGGGGTCAGTTTAGCTGGGATTTACATCTTGGAGTAAAACGAAGATTTCATATATACGCAGGTGCAATAAGTGCAAGCATAAAGAATCTTCAACAGCAGGAACACTTTTTCATAAATGCAAGTTT
>JAYWIB010000382.1:0-9945 GCA_043789265.1 Chitinophagaceae bacterium | reverse complement strand
GCAGCGCTGAAATTATAACGCCTTACTTAGCTGTTCCATATTTTCCAGCTTGCTTCTGCCTGTATCAGCAGCATATCATATCCATTTTTTATCACTGCCCCCTGCGCTGCCCCTTTTTGTAAAAACAACGTCAGGTCAGGTTTATAAACCAAATCATACAGGTAGTATTTTTTATGCAGCAGGTGATATGGTATATCCGGATACGTATGCTCGTTGGGAGACATGCCGGCAGGGCTGCAATTGATGATGATGTTATAGCCATCTAGTAAATGCACTCCAATGTCCTGATAAGAAATAAATCCATCCTGTAAATTTTTATTTCGGGTAACGGTCAAAAATTCAATGCCCATTTTTCGCAATACATATTGTACGGCTTTTGCAGCGCCGCCGCTGCCCAGTATCAGTGCTTTTGTATGATGGGGCTTTAGTAAAGAAGAGAACGAAAGCTGGAAGCCGGTAATATCAGTATTGTATGCTGTAAGTATTCCTTCACTGATTTTAATACTGTTGGTGGCACCAATAAATTGCACCTCTTCACTCAAAATGTTTATGAAGGGAAGAACCTGTTCTTTGTAAGGGATGGTAACACTAAGGCCTTTTAACTGAGGATGGGCTTTTAATAATTGAGGAAACAAATCAATGGATTCAATCGGGAAGGCTTCAAATAAACAATCCTTTATTCCTTCTCTTTCAAATTTTTCATTAAAATATTGTTTGGAAAAAGAATGACCAAGTGGAAAACCGATTAAACCATACAGATGCATCAGGCAGTTTCTTTATCAAGATAAAATTCAAATGTATCTCCCCGCAATCCGATTCGCATGGTTTCCAGGGCAATTACTTCTGAAGGGGCAATATTACCTAAGTTTACATTACAGCCTACCAGCTCTAAAAAGTAAAGCTGCTGTGCCTTTTGTGGCGCTTCCCACAAAATTTTTTCTTCGGGTATCTGGGTCAAAATTTCCTGCACCAGTCCTTCCCTTACTTCTCCTGAACCCCTGTATATTCCTACATTACCTGCTTCTCTTGCTTCGGCAATTACGTAAGCAGAGCCTGCTTCAAGTTCTGCTTTCATCAATTCTATCCATTTATATGGGGGTATAATGTGTGCAGCATCTTTGCTGCCTACTTCGCTCAATACTATACCATGCTTTGTCAATTTTTCTATATAGCCGCATTTTTCGGCATGCGGAATGGATATGGATCCGTCACTTACTTCCATATACGATACACCAAATTCTTTACAGGTGTCAATATAATCTTCAAACTGATTGCGTATTAAAAATGCTTCAAACAATGTACCGCCGAAATAAACGGGCATATCGTAAGAACGGTATACTGCTAACTTTTCTTTAAGATTGGGTGTTACAAAAGCGGTTCCAAATCCCAGCTTTACCATATCCACATGCGGATGCGACACACTCATAAAATTTTCCGCTTCCTGTATACTCAATCCTTTATCCATCACCATCGTTATTCCATGGTCACGGGGTTTTTTATTGCGTTCAGGAATTTGCGTCAGGTGAAAGTTCATTCGGTTTATGATTTTACTGGCGCAAATATAGTTATTGGGAACTAAAAGACATGGTGGCGTACATCCGCAGCTTACTTATATTTTGTATGGAGAAGAAAAACAAATTTATTACCTGCTGAAATGGAATTATATACCCCGGCTACGCTTAAACCTTGCCACCACATCTACCACTAACTGGTTCTGTAAAATGAACGGGTTTAATTCAATCAGCTTTTTTATAAGTTTAGGAGATTTATCCATGCCTCTTTCTAACTGGATAATAGCTTCTTTTGTTTTACCGAGCTCCAGTAAAAACGCAGCTTTATAAAAAAAGAATATCGGTTTATTATTGGTAAGTGATAACGAATGCTCTACATATTCGGCTCCCTCTTCAAAACAATTGGCATTGTAAAGGCAACGGAGCAATTCAAGCCATCCATTTACATTTTTTGGTCGTGCCTTTACTACATTTCCAAAATATTGCACGGCCTGTTCTATTTTTCCCTGCTCCATATAGCACTGGCCCATTGCCAGGTTATACTCAGGCTGCTTGCGGTGTATACGCATGGATACATGCAGGTTTTTTATTGCGCTTTCCCATACGCCTTCATTCATGTAAGTGCATGCAATTTTAAAATACAGGTGGCTGTCATCCTGATTAAGGTGAGCTGCCTTTCTGTAATGAAATCTGGCCTGTGCATAATTTTTTAATTTATCATAGCAATACCCAATGGCTTCATAAATTACATCTTCCGGCCTGGCAAGTTCCAGCACTTTTTGCAGCACTTCTATTGCTTCTTTATATTTACGCAGTCGCAGGTAGGCATCCCCCATGTTACGCAGGGCATAGTCAAATTTTTCGTCTATAGCCAGTGCATACTGATATGCATCAATGGCTTTTTCATATAATTTTAAACCCTGGAAGGCTGCCGCCAGATTAAACCACGCCAGTTCGTTAAAAGGAAAGTCTTCAAGTATTTTTTGATGCAGCCGTATGCCTTCTTCATTTCTTCCGGTAAAATCTGTCCAGAAACAAATTTTATACAGGGCTTCCTCGTTATCAGGTTCTATCTCAAGTATCAGTTTTAAACAATCAAAAACCTTGTCGAAATTTTCATAATCATCATACACATCTGCCAGCTCAAAGAGTAACTCTATTTTTTCGTCGCCTTCAAAATACTCAAGCGCTGCCTCCAGCACACCGGCTGCCTTTTCCTGCTGATCCATTGCGAGGTAAGCATCAGTTTTAAGTATATATAAGTTGATATCGCTGCCATCCAGCAAAGCGGCTTCGTCCAGGGTGTCCAGCGCTGCCATATACTGGCGGGCGGCAATTAATAAATCTGCTCTGGTAATAAGTAAACCGCCTGAATAGGGATATTGATTTATGGCGAAGTCTACTGCTTCCAGCGCCAGCGGTAACTGGTCTTTCTCATTGTAATAGTCTATAATTTTTTCGAAAGCTTCTTCTTCCAGAAAAGAATGCGATCTGCCAGATTTCAAGTTTTCAAATTGCAACAGGAGTTCCTTTATTTCTTCCCTGTCTTGTCTGTATGGATATTTACTCATGGGCTTAGAGGTTGCTGTAAGTTACAGAGATTTTAATAATCACCGGGCGGTTTGTAACATTTTTTTAATCAATCCGTTAAACAAGTGTGAAAAAAAATGGATGCCCGGTTACTGCTTTAACAGTTTAATTGTGTATTTTTATTCAAGAAATTGAGAACATGAAAACATTTATCTACAAAACCTTTGCAATTGCAGTGCTTATGAGTACTGTAAATATAGCTTTTGCAGATAGGGGTGCAGGAAAAAAGAATAAAACGAAAATAGTTTTAAATATTTTTTCTCCTCTTTCTTTAAAGAGTAATACTGCTGCAAATGTAAACTCCGGTTTAAAATATCGTGGAAGCTTGTTGAGCAATACCAGTCAAACCATTGGGCGTTCCATCATGAACACTTCTATAATTACTTACCAAAAAGGAAATATCACTTACATTGTTCCCTACAAATATAAAGTAGTGGTGCCGGAAATGAAGCAGGGATATACAGGGGTCAAGTTGATCATTCGTTCTCAGAAATAAATTATTTTAAGAATTAAAAACCTCACTAAGCAGTGAGGTTTTTTTATTTTAAGTATGTTGGTTCACTTATGGCTCAATCTTTTTGCCCTGCCGGTTTTCATCATAAGTAATTATCCTGTACCCAGATTTGGGATAATCAAACTTAGATAAAGGCACAGGGCTAAAATCTATTTTGGACACCGTATAGATAAATTTCATCTTGTCTGTTTCAAAAATGTATTCCATTGGAAGCCCGGGTAAATCTTTAAAAGTATTGTCGTACTCTTTATTCATTACATTCAAATCATTTGCATAATATACCAATATAGATGATCCATCTTTTAAAATAGCCGTGGCCTTGGTACAGGTGTAGTCAGAAATTATTTTTGTTTCTTTAGAAGAAGTAAACTTTACTCCTTCGTAACGCCGATTTTTTGCATCCCAGTTTCCTTTGGTTAGTGTAATCATCAGTTTTTGGCCGCTGTATTCTTTTAATACCACTGCGTTGCCCTTCCTAGCATCATGTATGGTCTTTTCATTGCCCAATGCACTCGTCATATCAGTACGGCTAAGGCTGCCTTTTATGTACACTGTGGATGTAGCGCCATCCAATGCATCAGCCATCTGCGGTTCCTTATTGGCTGTTCTTACTGTAATATCGTAGGTAATGGTGCCTTCCGAAATAATCTTTTGTGCACGTGCCGGCAGTACCTGCAGTATCAGCGTAAAAACTAGTAAACCGGATATGTGTAAACTTTTCATCACTGATTTATTTTGCTAAAGATAATAAAACATGCATCAATGCAAGAGTAGTCTTACTTCTTTACACAATAAGACCTGCAACCATTCAAAATAGTTGCAGGTCTTTACCCGGTTTATTACACAGATTATTTTTTTGTTGTTTTATTTTTCATGTCCTGTACTTTTTTATTGGCCTCCTGCATGGCCATTATTTTTTCCTGCAGCTTACTTTGCTTCACCGGCCTTTTCTTATTGGCTTCTATTTCTGATAAAATTTTGTCGTGGTTGATAATGTACTTCTGTATAATTATCTGCAGCAGGAGTGTAATGGCATTTGAAATGGTATAGTACCATGTAAGGGCTGCAGGCAGGCCGTTAAACACACCCAGCAGCAATACAGGAAATATATAGGGCATGTATTTCATTACAGGATTAGAATTGTCCTGCATATTGCTCATGCTATATACGGATATTAACAAGCTGGTTAATGTAGCCGTTAGCGTAAACAGGCTTACATGATCGCCATAAAAAGGAATGGTAAAAGGCAGATTATAAATTGAATCGTAGGTTGCTAAATCTTTTGCCCACAAAAAACTTTGCCCACGCAATGAAATATTGGATTGAAAGAAATAATACAGCGACATAAAAATAGGAATCTGCAGCAACGCAGGCAGGCATCCGCCCAAGGGGCTAACACCGGCTGATTTCCATAATTTCATTTGCTCCATACTAAAGCCCTGCTGATCAAGGGTACCATTTTTATCCGTGAATTTTGCTTTGATTGAATCAATTTCCGGCTTCAGCACTTTCATTTTGGCACCACTTAAATAACTCTTGTATAATATGGGAGACGTAAGCAGGCGTATTAATAAAGTAAGCAGCAGAATAACCATACCCATGCTGGCAACATGTGTACGCAAAAAATCAAATACAGGCAATAAAAAATGGCGGTTAATGTATTTTACAAAAGCAAATACACCGCTTCCATAAGGCACAATAGCCTCCATGCTGTTGTTGTATTTTTTCAGCACATTGTAATCGCTAGGTCCAAAATATAACTGAAGCGGTATTTGCACATTTCCCCCTGCAGGTACTGCTGTAAGCCTGAAACTGGCAGTGCTTTTGGTTAGCGTATGGCTGATGGTATCGGCGGGTACTGTCCAGTTAATTTCAGCAGACTGAAACTTATTTTTGTTTATTAATCCTTTAATAAAAAACTGCTGCTTTATTGCAACCCAGTCCACGGATTTATCAAAATTTAAGTTGTTGTCACTGCTGCCAAGCATTTCAAAATCATACTTACCATCTTTTACAAAACAAATATGCGTTTGCTGTTTTTCATACAGCATGTCTTTTTCCACGGGATATGTTTGCTGCTGCCAGATAAGGTTTACAGAGTTTTGAGTGAGCAGTTTATCAGCGCCTGTAATAGTTATTGAAAAGTCTACCAGGTAATCTTGTGGATGAAGGGTATACTGATGCAGCACTTCCTTACCGGTGCTGTCTTTGAGGCTGTAACTGATTACCTGGCTTTTGTCTGCATTTAGAGCAGGGTTATTTTTTTGGAATGTTAAATCGGCTGTTTGCACCGTTCGGTTTTCTGCGGAATTAATGGCATACGATATCCTGTTATAATCTCCTTTTAATAACATCACTGGCTTACCATCGTAAGTGTTGTAATTTTTCAGCTCTACAATTTTGGGTTGTCCCCCTTTATTGGTAAAAGTAATTTTCACTACTTCATTTTCCAAGACGATCAGTTCTTCGGGCTGGTTTACTGCATTCTGAAAGCCACCAGCAGCCTGTATTGTACGGGCTGCCACTGCACTAAGGGAATCCGTTTTTAATAAAGCAGTATCAGTTTTTGGCTTTAACCGGGCGAGTGAATCGGCAATGCGCTGTTGCTCTGCCTGCAGTGCCTGGCTTCCTCTGCTGTTAAAATAAAACATCCCCATCATCAATAAACCAATCAGCACAAAACCAATCACTGTATTTCTATCCATTCCCATAATATATTTTTAAGTGGGCAAAGGTAATTAAACTTTGTATGTAAGCCTGCCCGTTTTAATGCACTAAAACGCCCCGCAAATACAGGGCGCTCTATAAAAAAGTTGGAGAAATATTATTTTTTACCGGCAGCTTTTGCAGCAGGTGCAGCAGCAGCGGGTGCAGCAGTCTTTGCAGCAGCAGGTGCAGCAGCCTTAGGTGCCGCAGCTTCTTCCTGTTTAAGCTGGCGTGTCATGGTAACAGATGCAATGGGAATGCGGGGTGAGTTCATGATTTCCATGTTCTCTGCTTTTACATCCTGTACCCTGATGTTTCCATTCAGTTCAAGGTTTGTAAGGTCAAGCTCAATAAACTCACGCAGATCTTTTGGCAGTGTTTTTACTTTCAGGCTTTTAATTTTTGTAACCAGTTTACCACCAGCTTTTACACCAGCAGGTGTACCGGTAAATTTAATGGGCAGCGTAACAGTTACTTTTTTATCTGCCACCAGCTCCAGTAAGTCTACATGGATAAGCTGGTCGCTTACTTTATCAAACTGCAGATCTTTCAATACACAGCGGTAACTGGCGCCTTCCACTTTAGCTTCCACCACTATAAATTCGGGTGTGTACACAATGTGTTTGAATGCGGCTGCAGGCGCAGCAAAATTGATTTCTTTAGCACCTCCGTAAATTACAGCTGGCACTTTTTCCTCAGAGCGAAGCTGGCGGGTGGCTGATTTGCCAAATTCGGTCCTGATATGTCCTTCGATTGTAATTGCTTTCATTATTTAATTTTTTTTGAGCGGCGAAGGTAGGGAAAAAACAATGAGGTTGGGAATCAATAATCAAAAGTCTTGTACAACCCTGTTGAGGGCATTCACATTAAACAACCGAAGGATATTTATTTTTTATTGGCAATCCTGCTTCTTAAAAAAAGGCTGTTAATACTTTTATTTTCAAGCGCATTGCGGATCGCTATGGCAAACAGTTCTGCTGTTGATACAACTCTTATTTTATCACAACCTGGTTTTACCGGTATAGTATCGCATACCACCAATTCTTCCAGCACGCTGTTGGTAATATTTTCATAAGCCTTGCCGCTCAATACAGGATGGGTACAAAAAGCCCTCACACTACGGGCGCCTTTCTCCTTAATGAGGCCAGCACTTTTTGCAAGCGTACCACCAGTGTCGCAAATGTCATCCAGCAATACCACATCCCTGTCGGCCACATCACCAATTAATACCATACTGGCAATTTCGTTGGCTCTTTTCCGGTGCTTATCACAAATAACCATTTCGCATTCAAAATAAGTAGCCACTTCCCTTATGCGGTTGGCGCTGCCTACGTCCGGCGCCGCAAAAGTGAGGTTCTCCAGGTTTAAATTTTCAATGTATGGAATAAATATGGCGGAGGAATCGAGGTGATCTACCGGGATGTCGAAATAGCCCTGTATCTGTGGTGCATGCAAATCCATTGTTACCACTCTGTCGGCACCAGCCGCTGTAAGCATATTGGCTACCAGCTTCGATCCTATGGCTACCCGTGGCCGGTCTTTTCTGTCCTGCCGGGCATATCCATAGTAGGGCATTACAGCAATCACTTTGTACGCAGAAGCTCTTTTTGCTGCATCAATCATCAGCAGCAATTCCATCAAATTGTCTGCAGGTGCACAGGTGCTTTGTATTAAAAAAACAAATTGTCCACGAATGCTCTCCTGAAATTCAACGCCTATTTCCCCATCACTAAAACGCTGAATATTTACTTTGCCCAATGGCTCCCCAAATTTTTTTGAAATAGCCTGCGCTAAATATTCAGAACCGGTGCCGGAAAAAATTTTTGCATTGTGTGTCATTATCATCAGAATGGAAATGTGTGGATAAAGAAAAATTTAAAGTGGTGCAAAACTATCATTTAAAAAATTGATGATTAAATTTATAAATGGAAAATTTTAAAAAACCTTTTGCTTCAATAAAAAACTGGGCGGCAGATGACAGGCCACGGGAAAAGCTGCTGACAAAAGGCGCCCCGGCCCTCAGCGATTCTGAACTGCTTGCCATACTTATTAACAACGGCCACAAAAATAAATCGGCTGTAGAGCTGGCAAAGGAGGTGCTGCAGGCAGGCAATAACAACCTTAATGAACTGGGCAAACTTTCGCTGGCATCGTTTCAAAAAATAAAAGGTATCGGGCAGGCCAAAGCCATCACCATTGCGGCTGCGCTGGAGCTGGGCCGCCGGAGACATGCTTCGGGCGCATTGGATAAAACCGTTGTACGCACCAGCAATGATATTGCTGAATATTTAAGAACGGTAATAAAAGATTATTCCTGCGAAGTATTTGCTGTACTGTTTTTAAACAAGTCAAATAAAATAAATCATTTTGAAATCATCAGCCGTGGCGGCATATCCGGTACTGTGGCTGACCCACGGGTAATTTTAAGAAAAGCCCTGGAGGTATATGCCACTGCCATTGTGCTGTGTCACAATCATCCTTCGGGCAACGTAAAGCCAAGCCGTGCCGATGAAGTACTTACAGCTAAAATAAAAGATGCCGCAAACTTTTTGGAAATTACCGTGATGGATCACATCATTGTGAGTGAAGAAGGCTATTACAGTTTTGCCGATTCGGGTATTTTATAAGTTACGCCTGCGCAGCAGGCCCGCCAAAATTAAAAGGAATTTCCACCTGCTCCATATCCTGAATGGTTCCATTGGCCGTTTCAAACTTTTTTACATTTTCAATCATGGCTTTCATAAAGCGCTTTGCATGAAAAGGCGTTAATATAATCCGGCTTTTTACTTTGCTCTTGGGTGTACCCGGCATTACATTTACAAAATCAATTACAAATTCAGCATGGCTGTGGGTAATGATGGCAAGATTGGCATATTCCCCTTCGGATACTTCTTCGGATATTTCTATATTTAGCTGACTGGGTTGCTCTGGTAAATTGGCCATGTTTAAATTTTATGCTGCAAATATAAAAACAAAGGGACTTCAAAAAAATTGAAGTCCCGCTATATATTTATTTATCCAAAATTATTGCCGTGGCCGCAGGTACCGCATGGTTTCTTTAATTACCCTTGGTACCGGAGAAGTGGTGCCCACATAACCGTAATTTAAATTAAATGTTTTGGTGGCATCATCGTAGGAGCAGGGTGAGCCATAGTTCCAGGTAACGGTGCTTTCAGGGCCATCTAAAATGGTTACCGTATTGTCTGCATTTACCTGGTACCGGGGTACTACCGTGGTAAAATAAGTACCAATCTTTCCGCAATTATTCCATACAGTAAAATTTTCCCGGCCACCAAATTTTCTCTGTAAACTGTTTTCGCTGATGGTAACCAATTCAATTTCCCTTGGGCCGCCAGTGGTGCTTGTAAAGAATGGACCTGCCAGGCATGGATCAGGATGTTCAAAATCGCCGGTAATGCTGTATACACCATCCCATTTATTTTTTGTTTGATTTACCAGTTCCACCACTATGGTTCTTTCTTTGTCTGCAATTTTTCCCTTACCGCTTACTTTGGCAATTTTAAATCCCATCGCATAGCGGTTGCTTAAGTCCAGCAGTTGTGTGTTTACCGATATTTTTATCACTTTAGCAAATTCTCCTGCGGCCATCGGTACTGTATAATC
>JAYWIB010000381.1:0-2812 GCA_043789265.1 Chitinophagaceae bacterium | reverse complement strand
ATCTTCATAACCCACCTAAAGCTCTTTCATTTATTGGTTCCTCTAAATAGGGGGATACCATCATCGGTACCAGGGGGTATCATCATCGGAATATACAGTGCCAATCGCAGCATAATCATTGTTGCTGAAAGGCTACCGACTAAATGAACGAAGTGTAGTGTAGTTTACGGAACGAAACGAAGTGAAATGAAGAAGGTGGCCTGAAAGCAGTTACGTGTTGTAAGCTCAATAGATAACAGGACGATGAAAGGATTGTGACACAACGATGATGCTATGAAATACTGACGCTGGTATTAAAAAAATAAGCAAAGGTTGTTGATAGAGAAAAACCTATTAATTGCTTGATTATCAACTATTTTAAAGTTATTTTCACCCTGTTCTATCAACATTCTATCAACAAAATGGGGGTTATTTTACAGTGATTTGTTGATAGAATATTTCGTCCAACGCTTTTCGCCGGACTTTGCAAGCCTGCCATTTTCTACCATTTTATCCAACTCCGCTTTTAGCTTTCTTTGGGCTATTTCCTTTCCTATACGGGTATGAATATCGCCAATCTGGCTTTCGGGATAAACCGATAAATCCTGATAAATGAGTTCCTGTAAACGGTGGGGTTCTATCTTCTTTAAATCTGTTTTGCCTTTGAAATTTAGCTTTCTCAGGTAATCGGGATTTACAAAATATTCTGTTCCTTTTGTTTTGCCTTTGGATTGTACCAACTCTAGTTCTAACAATCTGCCTAACCAATTACGAAGACCTGTTTCATCTTTTTGGTTTAGAATTTTTGATAGCTGAATGGAGGTAAGTGAACTATGCTGTGCTATTAAGCCTAATGCAATTATTTCTTTTTGTTTTAACTGATATTCCTGATTGGCTTTGTCCATTAATTTAACTACCTCTTTGCTTATAATCTGTTTACGAACCGTAACAGTTACCCTGTCATCACCTTCCTCTACCAATGGTAAAGGTTTACCGGAACCTAACAGCAATTCATACACAAGGTCGTAACCACTGCCTTCCCTTTCCATTAAATTAAGGTCGTAGAAAACTTTTGAGAGATGTTCATTTCTTCTTACTGACTGGCTTAAAATATTTTGTGGTGTAACGCCATAAGGCAACCTGCCGGGGTTATGAATTTCCAACCTGTCGGGAAACAAGTTTACAAATATGTCGCCCCTTGTTGTGTATGTTCTATGCACCAAAGCATTTGCTACTAACTCCCTTACCACTTCAATGGGTATAAAGGGTATGTTTTTTCTAAAGATGCCATCTGATATTTCTGTACTCTCCTGCCAATCCGGTATATCATAAACAATCTTGGATAACAACTCTTTTGGGTTATAAGAATAGTCATCCAGTGTTACCTTCCAAACCTTTTCATCCTTTTCATTATAACGTATTACCTGCACCGCAGGTGCAAATAATAAACCTGCCCTTTCCTGGCGGTTGCCTATCCACAAAATACCAAGATTGGTAAGCCATTCGCCTTTGGTTAAGAAATAATACTCCAGTATTTCATCATCGGTTTTGTCTTTTACAAACTTGCTTACTCTTGGTGAACTTAAAATATCCGCAATAAATTCTTTTCTTTTTTCAGGGTCAAACTTGCTGCGGTGTATTCTTTTGGAAATTTGTTCCTCCCAAATAAAAGCATTTTTATCTGCTGCTAATCTTGCCATTTCATCCGGCGGTACTGGCCTGCATTCATCAGAAACCCTTATGTAATATTTACCATCGGTTGTGGATGCAATGGTTTGAACACTTCTAAAAACCTGTACTTCTATATACTCTGCATTGTTTGCGGCAGTTGTAATATTTGCTGCTACACCTGTATTAATAGTCCGGTGGTTAATTGCTTTTACAATTTTTTCAGGGAGTGTTTTGTCTGCAATAATTTGACCTGCTGCTGGCTCGTCTTCATCATCTTCAATACCTATTAATATTTTGCCACCAGATGCGTTGGCAAAGCAAACAGCATCCTTTGCCAATTCATCCCAATCGGTATTCTTGCCTTTTAAAAAGCTGAGTGATTTTTTATCGTATTGTTGATTTTCTAACATTAATTAAATGATAACTGGTTACTTTACTTTTAAAACTACTTGCTCAAACTCTTTAATTTTATCAATAGCACCTCTTAATTCTAATTCAAAAATTGGCGAGCCGTCATGATGAGCCCCCTTATTCATAATTCTGCTTCTTAGCAAATTCATTTCTTGGGATAATTTTTCAAGTTCTTTCTTTTGATTTTTAAAATTGGTGTCATGCTGATAAAAATGTTTAATAACATCAAGTAATTGCCTTTTGAATGAAATTAGTTTATTGTTTGCTTGTCTATCTTCTGCTGATAAGCCTGTATTGTCAAAATTCAAGTCAATTAACTTTTGAATTTTCTCTTCATTTATTTCACCATTGGAAAGTATAGTTTCAATTTTAGAGTGGGCCTGATGAATATATTCGGATTTGATACCTGCAATTCCAGCGGAGAGGTCTTTGAGGATTCTAAATCTAAAGATTGATTCCATTTCTGGGTCATAAAATCGTGTTATCAGCTGTTCGGTTTTTTTTCTAATGTATAAAGCACACAATTCATAATCTTTTGGAATGTCTTCAACCTTGCCAACTTTGTCTTTACGTTTACCTTTTAAATATTCTTCGGCTAAAAGCAAGGCATCTTTTTTTTCAACAATAAGTGGATTTTTATATAACTCTGAATTACAATACTCCGGTAAAAATTTAAGCCCTTAGCCTGCCGAAGTTCAGGCACTGGTTATAAATGCGTTTTATTTTTCTGCAACTCAGGTCTAAAGCTAAG
>JAYWIB010000380.1:0-2814 GCA_043789265.1 Chitinophagaceae bacterium | reverse complement strand
TTGGCGCTTCGGCTGCATTTATTATAACAGCCGTTATTACATTAATAAGTATACTTTTTCTTTATTTTACCACTGCTGAAAATAAATGAAGGCTTGGTATCTTTGAAAAAAAACACATGGAAAATTATGAAACAGTTACGGAAGCACTTGCCCGTTTAAAACTAAAAGGCTATGCTTTGGATTTTAATATTACGTTCGACAGCATTAAATGTACGGCACAAAATGTCTGCCTTAACCCACATGAATTTGAAATAGTGGAAGTACACCGCTTTGAGGGCGAAACCAATCCATCGGATGAAGATGTGGTATATGCCATTGAATCAAAAGACGGCAGTATAAAAGGAACCATGTCCAGCGCATTTGGTATGTATGCCGACAGTATAAACAATGACATGATTCAAAAACTTTCGATACATAAATGAGTGCCGCAGCCTGCAATGCAGCGCTGTTAACCCTTTCCTAAACTTCTTTTATGCATTATTGCATCCAATCAGTTTATCATTAACTTGCCGCCCTAACATTTTTTGTGCATGAAGCAATTTTCCATTGTAATAAATATTGTTTTGTTAACTGCTGTGGGCTATCTCTATTACCTTCATTTTAATAATGGTGACAAAAAAAATAACCATGCGGATATGGGTGTAAGCAAGCATGTGGACAGTTGCCTCGGCGGACCGGTAATTGCCTATGTAGATTTAGATTCGCTGAACAACAATGTGAATTATATACGCCAGCGAAAAAAAGAACTGGAAGCAGAGCAGAACAACATTGCCGGTGAATATGAAAATGCTTACCGGGATATGGAAAATGAAAAAAATAACTTTTTAAAAAAGGGCAATTCCATTACACAGCAGGAAGCAGAGGCCTTTCAGGCAAAATTGGGTCAGCGGCAGCAGCAGGTGGAAGCCACCAAACAGGCAAGGGCGCAAAATCTGGCACAAAAAGGCGCCAAAGTAATGGAGGATATGCAAACCAAACTGAAAGCATTTTTAAACGCATACAATAAGGATAAAAAATATACTTACATACTGGCTACAGGCACCGGGCTTGATTATATGTTTTACAAAGACTCCACAAAAAATATAACTGCAGAAGTGGTAAAAGGTTTGAATGAGGTGATGCCTCAAAAAGACAAACCATAATTTCCTTCAATTTATATATCTTGAACCCCGTTACAAAAAACGGGATTTTTTTTATGAACCAACCAGAAACTATCAGCACTGCAGACACGCCGTCGTTTAAACCATCATTGGGTTTGTTTGATGCTACCATGATAGTGGCAGGCTCTATGATAGGCTCGGGTATTTTTATTGTAAGTGCAGATATGCTGAAAGATTTGGGCAGTGCAGGCTGGCTGCTGGCGGCATGGTTACTCACAGGATTTATGACGCTGACGGCGGCCCTGAGTTATGGCGAACTCAGTGCCATGTATCCCAAAGCGGGCGGACAATATGTGTATTTAAAGGAAGCATACAATCCATTGATTGCTTTTTTATATGGATGGAGTTTTTTTGCCGTAATACAAACAGGCACCATTGCCGCAGTGGCGGTGGGCTTTGCAAAATTTGCAGGTTATTTTTTTCCAGCACTGGCATGGGAAGACGTGAATACGTTTTCATTGCTGGGGCTCAATATTCATTTTGCACAAATAGTGGCCATCCTGTTAATTATTTTTTTAACTTTTGTAAACACACGTGGCATACAGGCCGGTAAAGCCATACAAACGATTTTTACTTCCACTAAACTTATCTCTTTATTTGGATTGATACTGGCTGGCTTCATCGCCTTTAAATGGGATGTATGGACAGCCAACTGGAAAGATGCATGGACAATACAGCATCTTACAAAAACTAATGATGGTATCAATTATGAACCACTGCTTACCGGCGCTGCATTGGGTGCGATGGCGAGTGCCATGGTAGGCAGCATCTTCAGCAGCGATGCATGGAACAATGTAACATTTATTGCAGGCGAAATAAAAAATCCCAAACGAAATATTGGGCTGAGTTTATTTTTAGGCACCCTCATTGTAACCATTATTTACATACTTGCCAATGTGGTATACCTCGCCACAGTACCCGTGCATGAGCTTGCATTTGCTAAAGACAACCGGGTGGCGCTAAGTGCATCGGAAGCCATTTTTGGCAGCAGCGGCACCATCATCATTGCCATCATGATAATGATTTCCACCTTTGGGTGCAACAATGGTTTAATACTTTCCGGCGCAAGAGTATATTACACGATGGCCAATGATAAATTGTTTTTTAAACAGGCAGGTACGCTTAATAAAAACAGTGTGCCTTCGTGGGCGCTGTGGATACAATGCGCTATGGCCTCAGCACTCTGCCTCAGCGGCAGGTATGGCGATTTGCTGGATATGGTTTCGTTTGTGGTGGTAATATTTTATGTGCTTACCATTGCCGGTATTTTTATTTTACGAATAAAATATCCTGATGCTGAAAGACCGTACAAAGCTTTTGGCTATCCTGTACTGCCTGCCATTTATATTTTGATGGCCATTACTTTTTGCACCCTGCTTATTATTTATAAACCGGAGTTTGTAAAATGGGGACTGGCCATTACACTTGCCGGTATTCCTTTGTATTACCTCGCTGTAAGCAGCAATAAAAAAAACAATCAATAGTTTGCGATATGGGCATCAGCAGTATGTGCAATAAAATTTTTGCGGAAAGTATAGCAGCCTATCATCTGTCAGATTCGGTGGATGCTGTATTACAAAATCCATACGATGAAGGCAGCATAGAGCAGTTGCTGTATCATAAAAACTGGATAGACACAGTGCAGTGGCACCTG
>JAYWIB010000379.1:0-2824 GCA_043789265.1 Chitinophagaceae bacterium | reverse complement strand
CTAACGTGTTTTTTACACGATTTTGCTTGCGAAACATGTATTCCAAGATGGTACTGTTTCAGAGGGTGTGTACCTTCATCATGCTTCTAATCAAAAACAAAATGAAAAAGGTTCAATATGTGATATTTATAGTAGGTTTGGCAATTTTGATATTGCTATTTTCAGACATAGTTCTTTGGATAGTAATTTCTGAGGACTATTCTAAATCCTTAGAGCAGGTTAAACTGGAGTATTTAAATTATTTTCCTGAGATAATTCAAAATGCCGTTTTATTAACACTACTGTCAATTTTTTTAGGCATAATTGCTTCCGCATGCTTTTATTATTGCCGAAAACATAGTGGTTCAATTTTTTTAAAAAAGTTAAATAGTGTGTTATTGGTAATTTCCATAATAATAACATCGTGGATGGCATTTACTTTAATGTAAGATTTTTTGCAGAGGTATTTCTTTTACAGGGTAACTTTTACTCACTTTCAAGCAACGTCTCTCAATGAGCCAGCAGCATGGCTGAGGACGTTGCGGCTACTATATTTACTGCCCGCCTTTATTAAAATCCACATCTTCCATTTTCATAAAGTTCGAAGGC
This sequence comes from Chitinophagaceae bacterium, assembly GCA_043789265.1. Taxonomy (GTDB): domain Bacteria; phylum Bacteroidota; class Bacteroidia; order Chitinophagales; family Chitinophagaceae; genus Ferruginibacter. Next base: position 2,236 of record JAYWIB010000379.1, on the reverse strand, counting down.
CGCTCCTGTGTGGAATGATATGTTTTAGGGGCATGCAATAAAAATAAATCTAAGAATGGGATTACGATATCACCTGCCTCTTTTTTAAACCTGGCGCAACGTCCTTTGGTCACGCTCATTGCCCGGCAAAAAGACGTTGCTTGAAATCGTTTTCATTACCCCTAATACTGATGACTTTAAAAATATTGATAAGCTTACCTGTATTGACCCTTACACGCTATAAATAAAAAATTAAACGGCCTGAGAATTCTACGCTCATTTATCCGATGAATTCCTGCGCCAAAGGGGGGGGTAAAAAGGCAGCAGCATTGTTACAAAAATAACAAAACATGCTATTGATAAAAAGCAGCGACGGATAAACTTAACCACATGTGTTTTTGTGTATGAAAATTTTATTGAAAAAAAATTCTATTTTAAAAATTAAAAAGCAGGAATACAATCCCTCAATACCTTTGCGGCACAATGAATTTTTCCACTTCCTTTTTTCGGTTTTCAAAAATTGTTTTAGTAGCAGTATTTTTAGTGATTGCCGCAGGCGGCATTGTACGCATGACGCAGAGCGGCATGGGCTGCCCCGACTGGCCCACCTGCTTTGGCAAATGGATACCACCCACCAATGCCAGTGAGTTGCCTCCCGATTTTGAACACTACCTGAAGCAGCAGGATATTGATCACAGCTTTAATGCACTGCATACCTGGACGGAATACATCAACCGTTTATTGGGCGCCTTGCTTGGCTTGCTGCTGCTTGTGCAATTTGTATGGGCAGTAAAATTATTTTGGAAAAACAACCGAACAATAGTATGGGTTTGCCTGGGTATATTATTGCTTACAGGTTTTCAGGGATGGCTTGGCAAGCGGGTGGTGGATGCTAACCTTGCCACCGTAAAAATTACCACACATATGCTGGTGGCATTGCTGATTGCCCTGCTGGCATTGATTATTATTCATCTGCAAAAAAATGTAACACAAAAAATAGCTGATAGAAATTTAAAAAGAATGACAGCTTTTACCATTGCATTGCTGCTGCTGCAAATAGTATTAGGCACTGCAGTAAGAGAGCAGGTGGATGTTATCAGCAAACAAATGAATTATGAGGGCAGGGAATACTGGATTGATAAACTCAATTATATTTTTTATATCCACCGGTCGTTTTCTTTACTGGTGGGTGGCTGCTGTATTTATATATTTTTACGGGTAAAAAAATCCAGCGTTTCATTAATCAGTAACGGGCTGATACTGGTTTGTGTTACCACTGTAATTCTTCTCGGCGTTATTATGGCATACTTTCAGGTGCCTGCCTTTGCCCAGCCCCTGCACTTACTGGTTTCTTCGGTGCTGTTTATTGCTTTGTGCAATAACTGGCTGAACATAAAAGCATAGCCTTAACAAAGTATGCAGGCATGCATACCACGCCCATGTAATAATTCGTTGTACATTTAAGCAAAGGTTTATGAATGCGTGCTTTATTAAACAATATTTTCTATTCTTTTCCTGTGCAGCTTTTTCTGCTGCATTTCCGCAAGTACCAGGTGCTGCTTATTTTTTGGTTTATACTGGCAAGCACCATCAACAGTGATTTTTTAAAAAGCTTTGGTGCAGATGCACTTTTTTTTGTGCCTGAATATATGGGCAGGGTGGATGCTTTAAGTGCAACACTGGTGGGCATTGGCATGGGCGTATTTTTTATGAGCTGGAACATTACCACCTTTATACTGCATACCAAGCGCTTTAAATTTCTTGCTGCTGTATCCAAACCTTTTTTAAAATATTGTATCAACAATGCAGTGCTGCCCCTGCTCTTCCTTATTTTTTACCTGGTAAAATCCATTTATTTCAATACCCAAAAAGAATTGTTATCAGCAGGTGAAGTACTGATGCTGATTGGTGGTTTTACGGGAGGGCTTATTGTATCACTTGCTTTTTCTTTTGCCTTTTTTTTTGGTGCTGACTGGCATATTGTTCGTTCCATTGCGCCGGTAATCGCCAACAGCGTTTTTTTTAAAGACAATTTCGATCCGCTTAAAAATCCGCAGCCTGATGGTTTTGGTATGAAGGTGGGTTATTACTTCAGCGTAAAGTTCACGCTGCGTAAAGCAAGGAATGTATCGCACTACAGTGAAGCTTTTTTAGACAGTATTTTTAAGCGCCATCATTTTGCGGCCATGATAGCAGTAGTCCTTGCATTTATTTTTTTAATAACTGCAGGCTTTTTTCTGGATGCAAAATTATTTCA
>JAYWIB010000378.1:0-2824 GCA_043789265.1 Chitinophagaceae bacterium | reverse complement strand
AAAAAAATAAATTCCAGTAACACCCATCTGGATCAACAAATTATAAATACTAATTTTTTTGTTTACCCGTTATATGCAGCAACATCCTTTTGTTAATTAAACAACTTCAATAAGGATTTGAAAAAAATCGGCTGCTAATGAAAGGTTTACTCATTATTTTTTCGGCCTTATTATTTCTGCCCAATCTTTTTGATCTGGATATCAATCCACAATTGCCTTATAATGGCAGGGAAAGTTTCGACCCATCCCTGAGCCGCATTAACAGCCCGGAAAAATTTCAGCAGGCTGTTGACAGCATAGCACTTGCCCGGCACATTCCGCAGCATAGTTTTGAATATGTGGAAACAGCCGAGTCGGTGGTGATAAAAAAATTCTATCATGGATTTTCTCATTTTACCTTGCAGCAAAACTGGATAGCTGCTGTATGCGGCCGCTTTGTAGAAGAAGGTATTGCGTGTAAGGTACGGCCTGAAGATATTTTACAGCAATCCCATGCTGCCTGCTCCCAGCAAGCCATTGTGCTGATGGATTTGCTGCGCAAAAAAAATATTGCTTACCGTAAAATTGGCTTACCGCATCATTATGCACTGGAAGTACTGGTCGATAACAACTGGTATTTTTTTGATACAAATATGGAGCCGGTAATTCCAAAAGAAAAAAGACTGGCAACAAGCTGGATGCATCAATGCGATTCTTTAAAAAAATATTATGATGCCAAAATCCATCCTAATTTGGATTACCAGTTTGGCAAAGGAGTAATTGCCACTGCCGGAGTTATCAATGAAATTCCTGCACAGCATGCTGCTCTTTTTCAGTCTGCCACCGCGGTATTGTCTAAAATAATCTGGTGCCTGCCGCTGCTTCCGCTATTTTTTCGCAGGCGTTTTTCATTTCGTTTTTCCACTTCCTTTATTTTTAAAAGAAAAGCAGCGCCAGTGTCCTTAGCGGTGTAATGCTTATTTTTGGCTGTTGCCGGGTATAAGTTTACAGGCAGCTATCTTCCATTTTATAATTTATAAGTGCATGGCTTTGATGCCTCATATTACAAGCAAACTACCCCGGGTAAATACAAACATTTTTACTGAAATGAGTGTACTGGCTGCACAGCATAACGCCATTAATCTGGGCCAGGGATTTCCGGATTTTATGATGGATGAAAACCTGATTGCATTGGTAAATGCATCCATGAAAAACGGCAATAACCAGTACGCACACATGAGCGGACTACCCCTGTTACGGGAACGCATAGCCGAAAAAGCAGCAGACCTCTATGGCATTACATTAAATGCTGATACTGATATCACCATTACACCCGGTGCCACCTACGCCATCTACACAGCTTTTACCACTGTATTGCAGCCGGGTGATGAAGTGATTTTATTTGAACCGGCATTTGACAGCTATGTACCCAACATTGAAATAAACGGAGCAGTGCCTGTACCTGTACCACTCAGTTTTCCTGCATATAAAATTGACTGGGCACTGGTAAAACAAAAAATAAGCAGCAGAACAAAAGTGATTATCATCAACAGCCCCAATAATCCAACGGGCAGTTTACTTGATAAGGAAGATATAGAGCAGCTACGCAGCATTGTAAAAGATACGGGCATATTTATTTTTAGCGATGAAGTATACGAGCACCTCATTTTTGACGGGCTGCAGCATGAGAGCCTGCTCCGCCACCCGGATGTGATGGAAAGAAGTTTTGTTTTTTTTTCTTTTGGAAAAACCTATCACTGCACGGGGTGGAAGCTGGGCTACTGTATAGCGCCTGCGGCTTTGATGAAAGAATTTAGAAAGGTGCACCAGTTCAATTGCTTTACCACTAACAGTGCACCGCAGTATGCGCTGGCTGAGTATATGCAGCATGCCGGCCACTACCTGCAGTTGGGTAAAGCTATGCAGCAAAAGCGGGATTACTTTCAGCAACTGATGCAGCAAACAAAGTTTAAAGCGCTGCCCACACACGGCAGTTACTTTCAGTTATACAGCTATGCATCATTTAGTGATGAGAACGAAAAACAAATGGCGGTGCGTATTACAAAAGAATATGGTGTGGCCGCTATACCAGTAGCGGTTTTTTATGGCATTGAAAAAAATAACCAGGTGCTCCGTTTTTGTTTTGCAAAAAAAGAAGCCACAATGGAAGGAGCTGTAAACAGGCTGATGAAGATTTAAATGAATTGTGGCAGGATGATGCCCGTGCTGCTGTGTACCAAATTGCTGCTGATTTAAAAAACAAAAATCAACTGCCGGTGCTTTTAATACCTCACATACCAATTTTGTTTTAAACTTGTAGTTTGACCCATTTCGCTTAACTAAACAGGTATTCCACATCGGCCTTACTCAATGCTTTTACAAAGTTTACATCATCACTTATCAATTCGCTGGCGAGCTTGCGCTTGCGTTCCTGCAACTGAAGTATTTTATCTTCAATGGTATCAATGCATATCATGCGGTAAGCAAAAATATTTTTTGTTTGCCCGATGCGGTGTGTACGGTCAATGGCCTGCTGCTCTACAGCCGGATTCCACCACGGATCTACAATGTATACATAATCGGCGGCGGTAAGGTTAAGCCCTACGCCGCCCGCCTTTAATGAAATAAGAAAAACCCGGCACTTGTCATTGTTCTGAAAATTATCAATGGCTTTTTGCCTGTCGTTGATATTGGTGCTGCCATCAAAATATTCATACGCAATGCCTTCTTCTTTAAGCTTTGCCTTTATCAGCGCCAGCATGCCGAGAAACTGCGAAAATATAAGTGCCTTGTGTTCACCAATATTTTCTGTTATCTCTCTTGTAAGTTCATCCAGCTTAATGGA
>JAYWIB010000377.1:0-10045 GCA_043789265.1 Chitinophagaceae bacterium | reverse complement strand
TTGACCACAAAGGCATTTTAAGCATGGCCATCGTAAACCTTGCAGCATGGGCCGGCATCGCCATTACACCCACCCGTATTTTAAAAGAAAATGATTTTAACAGCGCATCAATCATCAGTACCGGATTACTGCTTTCTATTTTGTTGATACTTGCAGGTGTGCTCACAAAAAAACGAAACATCAAGGGTCACTTCGAATTTACGTACAGCAACTTTGGTATGCACCTCCTCTTTATTTCGTGCCTGGCGGCGATGTTTACTTTTGGTCAATGGTATGTATTGTGGTTTATGCTGCTGGCAGGTATCGGGTTTTATTTTTATAAAAAAGCGCTGGCAGAAAATTCTTTTTACTATTTGCTTTTTTTATCACTCTATTGCTATATAGGAATAAGCAATGTAGTCGTGCGCCTGCTTACAACATTCAGCAGTACAGTTTCCGTATATCTGGTGCTGCTGTATTTTATCGCCTCTGCATTGCTTCTTGTGTTTTTTTTAATCAGCATGAATAAAAAAATAAAAGCGCTATGATAATTTATAACGGGCAATGGCTGCAGAACAATCTGGTACAGCAGGAAGCCGCTGCTGCCTATGCAGATAATTTAATCACTCAGTCAGAAAAGGATGCCGCCATACAATTTTATCCCAGCCATTTTTACAGCCCCAATATTTTTATACGCATTGGATTATTTATACTGACGGTGCTGATTACCAGTTTTACGCTGGGTTTATTTTTCATGTTTTTTACAGATGGTTATGGTGAAAAAAGTATTGGCATCCAATGTATTTTTTTTGGCATAGCTGCAGGTATTGCTGCGGAATGGATAGTAAGGGCAAAGCACCACAGGCAATCGGGTGTGGATGATGCATTGATGTGGATGTGCGGCATATTACTGATTGCAGGCATTAATTTGCTGACAACTGTTTCTGCCATAACCAATGCCTGGATAATTTTATGCCTGGCACTTTACTTTACCATTCGTTTTGCCGACAGGCTGATGGCTGGTGTGCTTGCCACAGCAATACCGGCACTGATTTTTTTAATCATTATCCAATGGCCTGCGGGCAGGCTGCTGGCGCCATTTGTATTGATGGCAACTGCTGCCTTAATTTATATTGGTGCAGGAAAAATAAAGACTGCTGAAAAAAGTATTTATTACCGGCCATGCGTTACCGTTATTGAACTTACGGCTTTAATGATCTTTTACATTGCCGGAAATTATTATGCGGTAAGCGAAGCTCAAAAGGAATTTTTCAATGCAGGTTCTTATACAACACACAGCATCCCTTTTGGCTGGTTTTTCTGGGCATGCACTTTTCTTATTCCGCTGGTATATATTTTTAGAGGCATGCAAAAAAAAGACCTGCTTCTGATTAGAACGGGTGCTGTACTGTGTGCAGCGGCTGTGTATACCTTTCGTTTTTATTATCATGTATTTGCTCCGGAAATTGCAATGATTGTTGCCGGAACGGGTTGCATACTCTTATCGTGGTGGCTTGGCCGTTTGCTGCAGCAGGGGAGGGCAGGTTTTACTTCCCGGCAAAAACGAAACCATTATAATGCCGGTATCGAAGACCTTGAAGCCATCATAATTGCAGATACTGCCGCCGGTGATGCATCTGCACCCAATACTAATTTTGGCGGAGGAAGTTTTGGGGGTGGTGGTGCCAGCGCTGAGTTTTAGATTTCCATACCAATCTATATAAATAGCTGGAAGTGCATAAAAAAATTAACTGACTGCAAAGCACACTACATAAATCATCCGGCCTCATACAAATGTGGAAATTTTACCCACTTTACTCAGTGTATCCGATCGCCTCTTACATCCAGTAAGGCAATCATTTCTCTTTCAAACAGCAGCCATTGTTTCCAGCGCTGGCGTACTTTTTCTTTTGGTAAATAATGTTCGGCAAGGTTTATAAACAAGGTATAATGTCCGGCCTCACTCTCCATAAATTTTCTGTAGAAATTACGCATGTACCCATCTTCTAAATGCTCACTCAGTCTTTTAAAACGTTCACAGCTTCTTGCCTCTATCAGCGCCATTGTAAGCAGCCTGTCCAGCAGCCTGTCTTCCACGCTGCCATCTTTCTTTTGAAACTCCAGTAATTTATTTACATATTCATCTTTGCGCTGTTTGCCCAGCAAAAGATTTCTTTTTTTTAATTCTGCCAGCACCATTCTAAAGTGTCCCCATTCTTCTGTAACAATGGGTGCCAGTTCGTCCACCATTTCAGTACGGTCGGGATATCGCTGTATCAATGAAATGCAGGTGGTGGCTGCTTTCTGTTCGCAATAAGCATGGTCGGTAAGTATTTCTTCCAGTTGCATTCCGGCCAGGTTTACCCAGCGTGGATCGGTGGGGAGCTGCAGGCCTAAAATGTTTTTTACATCCGAATTTTCTGTGAGCATGCTGCAAAAGTAAAAAATCAGGGTTTAATAAAATTATATTCACACCACGTATACAAGTGCCGTTTTTAGTAAACGATAATTTATTTCAGCAAACAGCATTTTACTTAACTTACGGGCATAATTATTTTTATGAGAATCTTGCCATTTACTTTAGCTGCTGCCATTACCATCGGGCTGGTGGTGGTGCTTGATACCAGGCTTTTATTGCCGGCTCCATTGGGTAAATTATTAAGCCCTCAGCAGGGCGTATGGCAAAATGCCGAAAGTGTTACTGAAGATTTTGATACTGATTTAAAATTTGAAGACCTTACCGGTACGGCCACTGTATATTTTGATGAAAGGCTGGTGCCGCATGTATTTGCTGCGCAGGAAAGCGATGCTTATTTTGTACAGGGTTACCTGCACGCCCGTTTCCGGCTGTGGCAGATGGAACTGCAATCACATGCAGCGGCAGGCAGAGCCAGTGAAATCATCGGCGCAAAAGCGCTGGCGCACGACCGTGAGTTCAGGCGGCTGGGAATGGGCTACGCCGCTGAAATTGCTGTGAAGGAAATGGAAAATGATCCAGAGACAAAAATGGCCTGCGATGCTTACACAGCCGGGGTAAATGCCTACATCAATTCATTAACAGAAAGCAAGCTGCCGCTGGAATATAAATTGATTGGCTATAAACCTGAGCCCTGGAGCAATTTAAAAATTGCGCTGTTTTTAAAATACATGTCGTACGACCTGGCAGGCAGCGATGATGATTTTGAAATGACCAATGCAAAAAGTTTTTTCAGCAAAGAAGATTTTAATATGCTCTATCCGCAGAAACAAGATTCGCTGGATCCAATTATTCCTAAAGGCACACCCTATGATACCGCAGGCATAAAACTGCACGTACCGTTAGATGCTGATTCTGCTTATTTTAATAATAAAGATTTGCTTGCTTTGGATAAATTAAAGCCAGACCGAAGCAATGGCAGCAACAACTGGGCTGTAAGCGGAAAAAAAACCAGCAGTGGTTTTCCTATACTGTGCAATGATCCGCACCTTGGTTTAAATCTGCCATCGCTGTGGTATGAGATGCAGATAAGCACACCTTCCTTTAATGCCTATGGCGCTACTTTCCCCGGCGCTCCCAATGTAATCATTGGGTTTAATGATTCCTGCGCATTTGGATTTACCAATGGTGGCAGGGATGTAAAAGATTATTATAAAATTCAGTTTAAGGATGACAGCCGCAAAGAATATTTATTTAACAACGAATGGAAGCAAACTGAATTCAGGATAGAGCGTATAAAAGTAAAAGACAGTTTGGATTATGTGGATACTGTGGCCTACACTATGTTTGGGCCGGTGATGTATGATAAAAACTTCAGCGGAAAATTATCCGGCAATGATAAATATTATGCACTGCGGTGGACGGCGCATGACCCCAGCAATGAACTAAAGATTTTTAGTCTGCTTAACAAAGCAAACAATTATGCAGATTACAGTGCGGCGGTTACTCACCTGCACACGCCCGGCCAAAACTGTGCTTTCGCCTGCAAGAGCGGCGACATAGCCATCCGCACGCAGGGCGACTGGCCTGCAAAATGGAAAGGCCAGGGTGATTATGTAATGGAAGGAATTGACAGCACCTACATGTGGCAGGGAATGATACCAATGAAGGAAACACCTTACCAGTATAATCCAGAAAGAGGCTTTATAAGCAGTGCCAATCAGAAGCCTGCGGACGACAGCACTTATCCTTACTACCTCGGCAGAAATTATCCGCTGTACCGTGGAAAAATTATTAACAGGCTGCTGGCAGACAGTAATAAATTTTCGGTAAATGATATGATGGCGTTGCAAACAAACAATTACAACTTGTTTGCAGAAGAAGCAAGGCCTTTGTTTATAAAAAATATAAAACAGGCGGAGCTGGATGACAATGAAAAAAAGTATGTTGATTTATTTACAGCATGGAATCTTACCAATGATGTTCAGTCAAAGGGTGCGACGGTTTTTAATGTGTGGTGGAAAAATTTTATGTCAATGGTTTTTGAAGATGAATTTAAAAATGCACCTGCAGTGATAATGCATCCCTTTGAAAGCAGTTTGCTGGAAGGCGTGCTGAGAGATTCTGCTTATAAGTTTTTGGACAATATAGAAACGTCTCAAAAAGAAACACTGACCTATGAAGTAACGGCATCGTTTAAAAAAGCGGTGGTTGAATTAAAAAAAGTGGAAGCAGATGGCAAACTGGAATGGGCAAAATATAAAAGCACCCGTATTAATCACCTTACCAAGCTGGCGCCGTTCAGCAGGATGAACTTGCCTGTGGGTGGCGGCACACATTGTATCAATGCCACTAAAGAAGATCATGGCCCAAGCTGGCGGATGATTGTACACCTGTCTCCTGAAACTGAGGCCTATGGCGTATATCCCGGCGGGCAAAGCGGCAACCCCGGAAGCAGATTCTATGATAATTTCATAGAACAATGGGCAGCCGGAAAATATTATGCATTGTGGATGATGAAGAAAACAGAGGCAGGCAGCAGCAAAGTAAAATGGAAAATGAATTTTAGTAAAGGATAGTTGTTGTTTTAATGCAAAATGATTTTAACAGCACCATCACGCCGGTAAAAACTACATCAACCAACAATATTTTTATGATAAAGTTTATCACTTCAATTATTCTTACTGCTTTATTAAGCCTGGCAGCCTGCCTGTTTCTTCCGTGGTGGGTTATTGCCATTGCCGCATTTGTGGTGGCTGCTGCTATTCCGCAGCAGCCGGGTAAATCTTTTCTTACGGGTTTTATTGCATTGTTTGCCGCCTGGGGTTTGCTCGCTTTTTATTTAAGCCGCAGCAATGCACACCTGCTGGCGCACAAGGTTTCTTTACTCATCTTAAAAGCTGATAATCCCTTTCTGCTAATTTTTGTCACTGCCCTCACAGGTGCTGTGGTGGCTGGTTTTGGCGCACTGGCAGGCAGCTATGTAAGAAAAAAGTAAAGCAAAAAAAGTTGTTTTACGCTCCTTGTTTTTATTCTGCATACAATTGAATTATGGCAAAAATTTTATGGTTTGTTTTTCTTTTTTTCTTTTTTTATCCCTGCTCCGCACAAAAAATTTATGGGATAGTACTGGATGAAAAAGGCGACCAGCTTCCTTATTCGTCTATTACGGTAAAAGGCACCAGCATTGGATCAAGCGCTAACAACAGGGCCAAATTTAGTATAGCCATTTCCCCAGGCAGTTATACCATTGTATGCCAGCATGTGGGCTACGCCGCACAGGAAAAAAAAATTGACATAGGCAAAGATGACATGGAAGTATTGTTTGTACTGAAGCAGCAAAAACTGAATTTAAAAGAAGTGATTGTAAAAAGCGGCGCAGAAGATCCGGCCTATGCAATAATAAGGGCTGCAATAAAAATGCGTCCGCAGTATTATAAAGAAGTGGAGGCATTTACCTGCTGCCTGTATACCAAGGATATGATAAAACTGCGCCGCCTTCCAAAAAAAATTCTGGGCCGTAAAATACCTGAAGAAGACAGGATGGATATGGGGCTTGATACAATGGGTGCAGGCATTATTTATTTGTCTGAATCGGTTGCCCGCATTGCATCTCAGCAGCCGGATAAATTTAAGATGGAAGTAAAAAGCAGCCGGGTAAGCGGCAGTGATGGATTTGGTTTTACGTTTCCTGCGTTTATAAGTTTATACAAAAACAATGTAACTGTTTTTACACAAAAATTTAATCCACGTGGCTTTGTTTCTCCGCTTGCAGACAGAGCTCTTGGATTTTACAAATACCAATATCTCGGCAGTTTTTGGGAAGATGGCAGGGAAATAAACAGCATCCGTGTTACACCGCGGCGGGGATACGAGCCACTGTTTTCCGGCATACTGAATATTGCAGAAAATACCTGGCGTATTCACAGTGCCGACTTATTGCTTACAAAAAAATCGCAGCTTGAAATACTTGATTCGCTGCATATTACCCAGATACATGTACCTGTAAATGCAGATGTGTGGAGGGTAAAAAATCAACTGCTTCATTTTAGTTTCAGCCAGTTGGGGATAGATGCGGCGGGCAATTTTTTATCAGTGTATTCAGACTATAATATACATCCGGTTTTTAATAAAAAGTTTTTTAACAATGTATTTATAAGGTACGATACAGGTGTAAATAAAAAACCTGCATCTTACTGGGATACCACCAGGCCCGTGCCGCTTGAAAAAGAAGAGATAAAAGATTACCTGGTAAAAGACAGTTTGTTTGAAGTAAAAAAAGATGCTGCGCTAAGTAAGTCAGCCATGGATTCACTCAACAAAAAGCAGGGGAAAATAAAGCCACTTGATATTTTGTGGAATGGTGTGCATAAAACAAGATACAGCACTGCAAATACTTTTAGCTGGGGGATAGACCCACTTATTAAATCACTGGAATACAATCCTGCTGAAGGAGTGGTGGTAAATGTTGGCGGAGAGTACCGCAGGGAATTAGAGAAATCCAGTACATGGATTTTAATTCAGCCGCATCTTCGCTATGGTTTCAGCAACAGGCATTTCAACGGATGGCTGGATGTACACCTGCGTACAAGAGATATGGAAGCTGATGGAAAATTAAAAAGACAATCATGGGATTTTTCCGGCGGGCGGCGTGTTACTCAGTTTAACAGGGAAAGTCCCATTACGCCTTTAATCAACAGCATAAGCACCTTGTTTTACGGAGATAATTTTATGAAGACGTATGAAAATGTTTTTGGTAAAATTGGTTTCAGCAAGCGGTTTGAAAGCGGCTTACGGGTAGGTATAAACGCTTTATATGAGGACAGAAAGCCATTAAACAATACCACGTCGTTTACGCTGTTTAAAAAAGACAGCATACACATTACACCCAATTATCCTTTTGACAAGGTAACGGATCAGGTAGTAGCACACAAGGCTTTACTGTTCAGTGTGGATATGAGTTTCAGGCCGGGGCAAAAATACATACAGTTTCCGGCGGGCAAGGTTTCACTCGGCTCAAAGTATCCGCTCTTTACCATCAATTATACAAAAGGAATACAGGGTGTTTTTGGCAGTGATGTAAATTTTGACAAATGGAAATTTACCATCAGCGATGGCGTTAATCTGCGGATGGGTGGTTTGATGAAATACAAAATTGGAACCGGTGGTTTCTTCAATACAAAAAATGTGTACCTGCAGGATTTTCAGCACTTCAATGGAAACCTTACTGCGGCTGCCAGCGAATATGTAAATAGTTTTCAGTTGGTAAGTTATTATGCCTTCAGCACACAAACCAATTTTTATGCACTGGGGCATATTGAACATCATTTTAATGGATTGCTTACCAATAAAATTCCTTTATTTAATAAATTGAACTGGCACATGGTGGCTGGGAGCAATGCATTTTATGTAAACAGCAATAATAACCATGTGGAACTTTTTGCAGGCATTGAAAATATTTTGAAAATTTTCAGGGTAGATTTTGTTTCTGGCTACAACAATGGCAAATACAATGGGAGTGCCGTTCGTATTGGATTGGGTGGTTTGCTTGGTGGCAATATGGTTAGTAATGGCGGTGGGGGAAATGTGGATATTGTTTTTTAATATTTTGCACGCAGAGAGGCAGAGGGCGCAGAAGTATGGATAGTTTTGCACGCAGACGGGCAGATGGCGCTCAGGTATGGATAGTTTTGCACGCAGAGGGGCAGATGGCGCTCAGGTATGAATAGTTTTGCACGCAGAGGGTGAGAGGAGGCAGAGGTAATTTGTTTTGCACGCAGAGGGGTGGAAGGTGCAGAGGTCAATAGGGTTGCACGCAGAGGGGCAGAGGGTGCTGAGGTAAATAGGTTGGCACGCAGAGGGGCAGAGGTTGCAGAGGTAAATAGGTTGGCACGCAGAGGGGTGGAGGGTGCAGAGGTAAAAAAATGGAATTTGCACGCAGAGGGGCGGAGGACGCTGAGGCAATATCTGTTTTTAATTTTTCTTACTGATATACTTCCTTATGAAGTTTATTCTTTTATCATGATTATATGGAAGAAAAACCTCCACATGACCTGAAAGGCCGGTGAAGGTTTTTCTTGTTTAAAATATTATTTTATCAGATAGTGATTACGCTGTTGATACCGCCAAATTCGTTGGTAACTTCACTGTCGGCTTCGGGCTCGTTCAGCCATACAGATTCATTTACACGATATTTAAACTGGTGCTGTGTGTTTTTTGGTAAAGAAACATCACAGGTAAAGCTGCCGTCTTTCTTTTTGCTCATTACGATAGAATTTTCCCAATCGCTGTTGAGGCCCAGTATTTCCACTGTTTCAGCGTCATCTACATTGAATGTAAATTTTACTTTACAATAATCTTTTGTTTTGAAATAAGTTTTTTGTACCATTTTGTTTTTTTTTGTTCAGTCGTTTTGCTGTTTAATACTGCCTGCGGAAAAAGGTAACCCGTTTGAGGTGTGGAGCAGGAGAATGATTAATCCACATTTGTGGATAAAATGAAAGGGGCATTTATTTAATTATACTGGATAATCTATTTCCATTGTGTTACAGCTTGCCTTATAAGTCTGGCATTTCACTATAGAGTTTATTCTATAGATGGCCATTAGTCAACTTAAATAATTATAAGTGCAACTTTGTATTGTCGTTGGAATGGGACGGCCCCAGAGTATCTAGGTCAATAAAAATTAGACTTTAAGCTGCATTCCCGGTACTCCAATTTGAAAGGCACTCCTTTAGTTTCTTAGTTTTGCCATTGATGTTATTGTATACTTTTGTATAAATATTGTAGCAATGCCCGAAATTTTCAGATTTTTTGGAATACGTTTTTTCTTTTACAGCAAAGAACATTTGCCTATACATATACACATTTCTAATGCCGATGGCGAAGCTAAGTTTACAATAAATCCTGTGCAGTTAATAGATAAATAACAAAGACATAAAACTTGCAGAAAGTATCATCGAAGAAAATGCAGAAAATATTGCGAATTACTGGAATGATTATTTTAAACCATAAATATTTTTTATGAAAATTGAAAAAGTTTGGTTTGATGCTGAAAATATTTTTATTCAAACTGACAGCAAACATATTATTGGCAATCCATTAGAATGGTTTCCGAGGTTAAAAAATGCAAGCATCGAGCAATTAAAAAATTATCAAATAGGTGTTAATAAAGAGAGTTTGCATTGGCATGAATTGAATGAAGACCTGAGTTTGGAAAGCTTTTTCGATTTTAAAAGAGAATTGATGTACGCAAAAATTTAATTCGTTCACTGCAGAATTTCGATTTGTTTAATGACGCATTTACAGTTCTCCGCAAAAAAGAATTTTTAAAACCTTTTGCCATTTTCGTCCATTCCCTTACTTTTGCGTCCCCAAATAGTTCTTTAGGAATTTATTGTATTGGGAGCTAAGGCTACAATTGCCGAAGCGCTATCACCAAAAAAATGTAACACATGGCAAAAGAAATTACTGGCTATGTTAAACTCCAGTGTAAAGGAGGACAAGCCAATCCAGCACCCCCCATCGGGCCTGCACTAGGTTCTAAGGGTGTAAACATCATGGAATTCTGCAAGCAGTTTAATGCCAGAACCCAGGATAAGCAAGGGAAAGTTCTTCCCGTTTTAATCACCGTTTATGCTGACAAATCAT
>JAYWIB010000376.1:0-10085 GCA_043789265.1 Chitinophagaceae bacterium | reverse complement strand
GTGGGTATATTTTTCAGCTATGATATTATATTTTGGCGCCTGCTTTACCAAAGCAAACAGTCAATATAGCGGCAGGCATATATATCCCAACCAATATGCAGTATTTGTACGCCAGATTGAAGTGCAGAATGAAGGCTCTCTGCAGGATCAGGAAAGAAAAAAAGTAGTAAATGAAAACAATGAAGTAGAGGTAAAATCAGTGGCAAAAAAAGATGCACGTGAAGTATAAAAAAATACACAATTCGGTATTTATGGAACACAGAGGGGTAATAGTTTCCACAGAATTCTTTTGAACATGCCCATTATTTAATAAAAATAAATGGCTTGTTTATTGAATTTTTAAAAATATAATTAATTAATTCACGTAAAAAAAATCATCATGGGAACAAATGAAAAATTGATAGAAGTATTAAATGATTTAATACAAATCAACAACGACAGGATAGCAGGTTATGATAAGGCCATTGTAAGTGTTGAAGCATCGGATGTTGATTTAAAAACAACTTTTCGCAAACTGGCCGATCAAAGCGAAGGATACAGGCTCCATCTTACGGAAGAAGTGGTAAAATTGGGTGGCGAACCTGCTGATGGCTCCACCAACCTTGGCGTTATTTACAGGGCCTGGATGGATATCCGTAAAACTTTTACAAGTGATGATCGCCAGGCTGCTCTGAACTCCTGCGAAGGGGGTGAAGATGCTGCTTTAAAAGCCTATAAAGATGCATTGGCCTCTGATGCAGAAATGAGCGCTGATGTGCGCCAGTTGCTGACTTCACAGCAGGCAGAAATAAAAATAGCACATGACATGATTAAGAAATACAGAGATGCAAATGCTGCTGTAAGTGCTTAATGCTTACCTTTCATTTAGAAAAAGCTGTTCATTTTGGACAGCTTTTTTTATTAAGAAAACGACACTAAAAAGGATCAACTTATATATTATCTAAAAGTTTAAGAGTTCTGTAAATTTCTTGCGCTATTAAGTCTGCTTTCTTAGTAGGAACTCCATTGCTAATCAGCTTGAATTTGTGTGACAAGCCCATGTCTGAAGGTAAAATGTAAGTGTCTGGCACTGTTTGCAATCTCAAAGCTTCCCTAACTGAAAGCCGACGTTTTTTTGTAGGATGCAAATGAACCTCATTATTACCATATGCCACTGTCGGACTATATCTGTATCTATGTAGTCTTTTAAATGATTTTCCTGAAGTGTCTCCCTCCAAAATAGTTTTAAATTTTTCAGAATGAGGTTCAAATTGTTCTTTCTGATTGGGAATTATATCATTTAAACCATCAAAAGCATAAGAAACAGTAAGGCATTTGTATTCCTCAGGAATTTTAGAAACTTCTTCCCTGATAATATTAGAGCCAAAACCCCAAGTCTTTGGCCAATCAATTTTTTTAGGGTCGGTAAATTTATTCTTTGGCCATTTAAAAATTAACTCTTCAATATTATCTTCAGGCTTTTCCAGTAATAACTTATAACCTGCTTTCAGCAGCTTTTTTATTATCGGCTTCTTAAAGCCCACCATGGCCAACCTGGGTCTGTCCTGGGGGATTCCAAGATTTAAGGAATTAATAACTTCATACCAAATATGGTAGCCCTCCGCCTGCAATGCATCGTACAATTCAAAAAAACCCACCTGATGGTTTTTTGTATTTACTAGTCCTGCAACATTTTCGAAAAAAATAAAAGAAGGTTTTACCTTTTTAACAATTTCGAGGTAAGTGAAAATCAATTTCCCTTTTTCTCCTGTATGGCCTTTATTTAGACCTGCTGCGGAAAAATCCTGGCATGGCGGCCCGCCTATGATGCCGGTTATATTGGAATATTTTTTTTTAAGCTCCTTTTGCAAACCTGAATCAGAAGCATCCAGAGGTTTTTCAATGCAAATACTCTTAACCTTTTTATCGGTGAATACTTTCTTTTGCGATTTGCTTACGTAGGATGCTGTTCCAAAATTATATGCCTTAACAAAATTTTCTTCAAATTCAATTGCCTCAATAACCTGAAAGCCTTGATTCATAAAACCAAGGTCTAGGAAACCTCCTCCTGAAAATAAGGACAATATTTGTTTACTCATCTTTTGGTTCTGGAACGTCCAATTCAAAGGTACGTCGATTGAAATCATTTAGTTGTTCAGCATGCAATCTTTTCAATCTATCTAAATCATTTTTTTCTGTAATAGCGTAGTAGTCTTTTGCGATAAAGCCAACAGATTTAGCCTCAACATTGTTTCGACGGTTACCTATGGCAGACCGGCTATTTATTTTGGGTGGCATAAATCTTTTTATATGAAATCCTAAGTGGAGCATTCTTTTTTCTTCATCCCTCTGATCTCTTATTAGCCATTTTATATCTCCTTTTACAATGGTATATGAATAATCTGAAAGCAGGCCAAGTATAAATTTTACGAGAGAAACAGCAAAGCAATCCTTCTGAAATCTATTAAAATACTCAGTAGAGTTATTGCAATTAGTAGCTCTTTTAAGCCTCTCTGAAAACTGTGGTGTTTCAGCAATATTTTTATCAATTAATGCCCGTAAATCTTCAATAAACTTTGGAAGATATGCAGGCATATTAGCATCAGTAGTAACAAATAATATAAAGTCTTCCTTATTGCGCTTAGATTGTCTTTCCAATATTGTTTCGATTGCTGAAATATGTGGAGACAATTCTTCTTCTCTACTATAATTGTGAAGTGTATCCGTATAGTCAAGGTTTATTACATCAAAAGGAAACTTACTTTCTAATTGTTTAACTTTTTCAGGTTTCGATTTATCGCCTGTTATTAATGTATTGATGTTTCCACTAAGTAAGAGCTCCAGCCTTTTGTCAAGCCTTGCTGTTGTATCTGCCTCCGCATCAGTATTGAATCCAACACCCACAACATTCTGGTAAACTCCATCATTTTCTTCTATCAAACCACAGTTATGAAAATATTTCACATCCATGAGGGGTGGTGAATATAAAGTCAAGTAGCTGACAGGCTTCCTTTTCAGTTTTCTTATATACGGCTCCCAAAAATCCACCCTGATTTCATGTTTCAGAGGGCAGGTAGCCATTAACTCATCTACTCTCTTCATATCTCTTTAACTATCTTTTTTACTTTTTCAATTTCATCGGCCACTTTATCAAAAACATCATCACTTATATATCCGTTAATTATTAATGCAGTTGCTAATAGCAGCTTTTCCCTTTTTGCAGTGCTCATATCACAATCCTTATGGTCAATATTAACCACTAAAGAGTTTTTATTAATAAGCACCCTCCTCTTATCTTTCTTGCCCAAGGACTTAAGGGCGACCTTCTTAATTTTCTTGCCATCTTTTGCCAGGAAATTCAAAATATCGGAAACTACGTCTGTATTCTTTGCTCTGGCAGGAGAATCGCTATCCTTCTGAAGTGATTTTATTTCCGGGAAAACTGTGTTATAAAGTTTATCATGAAACCATTCTGTTAAGGCCACATACTCCTCTGCTGTTTGATTAAAGCTATCCCTGTCAACATTCATTGCGCCAGCTAATCCGGTACAAAATATTTCGCCAGTCAATGAATTGAATTTTGAACCCTCATTAAATGGATAGTTTAGAAATGTGGTATCATATAATCCTACGGCCACAAGATTTTCCCTGATCAAAACCCCTTGTTGTGCCTTTGGTCTTATCATTGTTCCGGGTTGATAAATTAAATATCCACTTACTTTAAAATCATGGTAGTAAGTTTCATTTTTCCAAGAATAGACTTTGGTCTTAAAACCATTCTTTTCTTGCCAAAACCATTCTTCATATGGCTTATGAAGAACAAATCCGTCAACAACAACTTCAAACTCACTTTGATTGGCCAGAGTTGCAAAATGATATAACTCACCCCCCTTTTTAAAAGCCGCTTGCTCAGGATAGGGCAGGGGCGAATAAACTGATAATTCCCATAGAAGCTTTTCATAATTATATTCTCTTAAACTTGGAAGTTTCTTTTCACTGATTTTTGTTTGAGCACTTTTTTGTTCTTTACTTCTCAACAACTTGATTATTTCTTCGAAATTAGAAGAATACATTCTGAGAGAATCAATATCAGGGGTAAGCTTTGTTGTGCCCGAACTGGCAATTTGACGTTGTACATCTTCTCTAATTTCAATTAGTTCTACCTTTGTAAACGATTGCTTTTTTGAAGCAGTATCAAATTTAACTTCTTGCAAGAAACATTTTCCAATACTAAATTTTGAATCCTCATCACGGGATTTACTTTTATCACTTTTCTCAATAGCAAGTTCACTTTTTGCTATTGACATCATTTTGCCCTTTATATTATGCGTTTCGAATTGGTCAAAGTCAAGTGTAACCCTAATTCCTTCTACCGAGTCTTCTACCTTACTTGTAATTACCGCCTTTTTAGCAAGCTGGCTTATTGCTAAAAAACCAATACCATAGTGACCAATGATCTTCCTTTTAGCCTCCCCCTGACTATCTATTATTGTAACTTCTTCTCCAAGGTTTTTTTCGCTGAACCCTATTCTCTGAATTACATCTTCGAACTTAGTTTTAGTAATTCCACAACCATTATCCGTAACAATTATTTTATCAATTACTGGGTAATTAGAATTTATAGTAACTTTTTTTGCTCCTGCATCATAAGCATTGCTAATTAACTCCTTCAACGCACCAGCGGGGGAGCGATAGATACCACGGCCAATATGGCGAAGAATCCGGGAGCTAACTTCGATTGGTATGATTTCTATTTTATCCATTGATATTTTACAAAAATACTTGGCTTCAAAAATATTGATATTTTAATTCTCTGACACTAAAGAATTATTGTTACTTACAAAAGCACTTCATGAAAATTTAAACTTTAATAACATCAATAGCAGAAAGAACTTCTTATCAATCCATAAAATTCGAATTCCTCAAATCCATTTTTCCCTACCTTTGGCCGCTTCGGAAAAACATCAAACTCCGTGGCACATTTTTAATCAGCGTTTTTGATTTAATATGCCAAAAGACAACTCCATTACATCGGTACTCATCATCGGCTCCGGCCCCATAATTATCGGACAAGCCTGCGAATTTGACTACAGCGGCACACAGGCGGCTCGAAGTCTCCGGGAAGAAGGCATCAAGGTCATCCTCATCAACAGCAACCCAGCCACCATTATGACAGACCCGATGATGGCCGATAAGGTTTATTTATTGCCGCTCACTGTTGAAAGCATAGAACAGATTTTAGAAGAAAATAAAATTGATGCCGTGTTGCCAACCATGGGCGGACAAACTGCACTCAATCTTTGCAAGGAAGCGGATGAGCTGGGTGTGTGGGAAAAATATGGCGTGCGGCTGATTGGAGTTGACATCAAGGCGATTGACAAGGCGGAAGACAGGGAGAAGTTCCGCCAGTGGATGATTCAGATGGGCATCAATGTTTGCGAGGCAAGGATTGCCAACTCATTTTTGGAAGGCAAGGAGTTTGCACAGGAGATAGGCTTTCCATTGGTGCTGCGGCCATCGTTCACACTGGGCGGCACCGGCGGCGGCATTGTGTTTAAAAAAGAAGAACTGGACGAAGCGCTGAACCGGGCACTAACGGCAAGCCCTATCCACGAAGTGCTGGTGGAAAAAGCAGTGCTGGGATGGAAGGAATATGAACTGGAACTGTTGAGGGATAATGCAGACAATGTGGCCATTATCTGCACCGTGGAAAATTTTGACCCGATGGGTGTACACACCGGCGACTCTATAACTGTTGCACCTGCCATGACACTGAGTGATACGGCTTTTCAAAACATGCGTAACACGGCCATCAGTATGATGCGTAATCTCGGCAATTTTGCCGGCGGCTGCAATGTGCAGTTTGCCCTGGAGCCGGATACAGAAAAACTGATTGTGGTGGAGATAAACCCGAGGGTTAGCCGCTCTTCGGCACTGGCTTCCAAAGCCACCGGTTATCCCATTGCAAAAGTTGCTGCGAAACTTGCCATTGGCTACAACCTGGATGAACTGAAAAATCAAATCACACAAAGCACATCGGCTTATTTTGAGCCTGCGCTGGATTATGTGATTGTGAAAATACCGAGATGGAATTTTGACAAGTTCAAAGGGGCGAATGACACACTTGGTTTCCAAATGAAAAGTGTGGGCGAAGTGATGGCGATTGGAAGAAGTTTTGCAGAGGCGGTGCAGAAAGCCTGTCAGAGCCTGGAGAATGAGGCGGTGGGTTTGGGTTATTATGGACAGAGCCTGATGAAGGCAGATGATTTGATTGAATACATCAAGATACCGAAGTGGGACAGGATATTTCGCATTAAAGATGCGCTGATGGCCGGCGCCAGTGTGAAACGCATTTGCGAAAGCACGGGTATTGACCGCTGGTTTATTTACCAGATACAAAAAATCTGCAACTGCGAAAAAGAGATTGCAAAATATGATTTGAAAACGTTGCCGGATGATCTATTGAAAGAGGCAAAGATATTGGGCTTTAGTGATGAACAGATTGTGCGTATCATGAAGGAAACGGATGCGGATGCACTCTATGAAAGAAGGAAAGTGATGGGGCTTACAAGGGTGTTTAAAATGGTGGACACCTGTGCAGCAGAGTTTGAAGCGAAGACGCCTTATTTCTACAGTACGTTTGAGGGATAAATTGTAATTTTAGGCCATGCTTACGGTGAACAGGCAAATAGAAAAAATTACCAAGTGGAATCAGGAAGAATTTGACCTGGAGCTTGCCATTTTACTGGTGAGCCAGGAAAAAATTTCAAGCAAAAAAGCAGTTGAGTTACTGCAGCATATTTCCCATAAAGACTTTTTGACCCTGCTGGAAGAACGTAACATTTTTATCCACGACTGGCAGGCACTT
The DNA here is from genome assembly GCA_043789265.1 of Chitinophagaceae bacterium. Taxonomy (GTDB): domain Bacteria; phylum Bacteroidota; class Bacteroidia; order Chitinophagales; family Chitinophagaceae; genus Ferruginibacter. The sequence continues at coordinate 3,238 of JAYWIB010000376.1, read as the reverse complement.
GAATTATTAAATGAACAAACAATACCTGGAAAGAACAAATGATTGTAGTAAGTGATACATCTCCTGTTACTTATTTGGTTCAGATAAACTGCCTTCATTTACTTTCACTTATGTATAAAAAAATCATTATCCCCAATCAGGTTTTTGATGAACTGATGAATCTTCATCACAGGGAAGAGGATGCGTTGCAGGCTGCACTGCGGCAAGGCTGGGTGGAAGTGCATGAAGTTACTGATGAAATTTTGTATCTGTCGCTGCTGGGTGAAATTGATCCTGGAGAAAGTGCAGCCATCACTCTTGCAATGGAAAAGCATGCCGACCTGCTGCTGATAGATGAAAGAAAGGGAAGTCAGAAAGCAGCACTATTCAATATACCTGCAAAGGGCATTTTAGGTGTGCTTGCTGAAGCAAAAAAGCAACAGCTTATCCCGAGTTTCAATAAAAAACTGACTGAGCTTACAACAGTAACCAGTTTCCGAATTTCAAAACATTTATTATCACAACTTATCAATACTTTCAATGACTAAACAACTTCAGCACAACGAATCCATCTCTTCTTCCAAAAAGAAAATCATTGTTCTCGGCAGCGGCCCCAACCGCATTGGGCAGGGCATTGAGTTTGACTACTGCTGTGTGCATGGATTGCTGGCGATAAAAGAAGCTGGCTTTGAAGCTATCATGGTAAACTGCAATCCTGAAACTGTGTCAACGGATTTTGACATTGCTGACAAATTATATTTTGAGCCAGTATTTTGGGAACACCTCTGGGAAATCATTGAACATGAAAAACCTTATGGTGTGATTGTGCAATTGGGCGGACAGACAGCATTGAAGCTTGCAAAAAAACTTCATGCAAAAGGAATAAAAATTATCGGTACCTCCTACGACAATATGGACATTGCCGAAGACCGTGGCCGCTTCAGTGATATGCTGAAAGAACTCGGCATTCCTTATCCAAACTATGGCACGGCCTTCAATACAGATGAGGCCATTGAAGTGGCAAAGCAGGTGGGCTATCCTGTTTTGATAAGGCCAAGTTATGTATTGGGTGGTCAGCGTATGCGGATTGTTATCAATGATGAAGATTTGGAAAAAGGTGTGCTAAGTTTGATAAAACATTTGCCAGGCAACAAAATTTTAATTGACCATTTTCTCGACCGTTGCCAGGAAGCAGAGATAGATGCCATCTTTGACGGGGATGAATTTCATGTAATGGGTGTGATGGAACACATTGAGCCTGCAGGCATACACAGCGGCGACAGTAATGCGGTATTGCCACAATTTAATTTGTCGCCATTGATTGTGCACACGATGGAAGAATATGCAGAAAAGATTGGAAGGGCATTGCAGATAAAAGGATTAATCAATATCCAGTTTGCCATCAAGGACGGCAATGTGTTTGTGATAGAAGCCAATCCAAGGGCATCGAGAACAACACCATTTATTGCGAAAGCATATCAAATACCTTATTTGAATATCGCCACCAAAATAATGATGGGTGTAAACAAACTGAAAGATTTTACTTTCGAGAAAAAACTCACCGGCTTTGCAATTAAAGAACCTGTTTTCTCTTTCAACAAATTCCCCGGTGTGAACAAGGAGCTTGGCCCGGAAATGAAAAGCACCGGCGAAGCGATTCGGTTTATCAAAGATTTGAGAGACCCCTATTTCAGGCAGTTGTATAAAGAGCGGAGTATGCACTTGAGCAAATAAAATTTGTACCTTCATAAAAATAAATATATGGGATTGGTATATGCAGATATTGAACTGATTAATGCAGGAGACCTGGAAATGGTGCGGAGGCACCTGATGGACAAGGATGAAGTAAAACGCATGTATATCAATATGCTTGTAGACAGCGGCGCCTACATGATGGCCATCAATGAAACTATTCAGGAACAGCTTCAATTGCCATTTAAAGAAAAAAGGAAAAGCATTATGGCAGACGGAAGTGTAGTAGAGCATGATGTGGTGGGGCCCATTGAGGTAAAGTTTAAGAACAGGTCTGCTGTATGCAATGCAGTTGTATTGCAGGGCAACAATGAACCTTTGCTGGGTGCCATACCTATGGAAGAAATGGATGTGCTGATACATCCGCTCAGGCAGGAGCTAATGGTAAATCCTGAGCACCCTTATTTTGCACAATTGAGCCTGAAATAAAAGCCGTAGATTTGGTTATGAAATTTTTGCACGAGGAGATACAGATTGAATTGAAAGGCAAATTATCCGACGATATGACTGATGAGGAATTTTATAATTTTTGTGTACAAAATGACAATCAGCGGATAGAAAGGGACGAGAACGGTCAAATTTACATCATGGCACCAGTGAATCTTGAAGGCGGCAATCAAAATGGAAAGATCTTTGGAAATTTATTTACCTGGAACAATATAGAGAAGAAAGGCGAATGTATTGATTCATCTACAGGCTATACTCTTCCTGATAATTCTGTCCGCTCTCCGGATGCAAGCTGGATGCCTTTAGCCAAATGGAACGCCATCTCAAAAAAAGAAAGACAAAAACATACGAATATATGTCCTGACTTTGTTGTTGAATTAAAAAGCAAGACTGACAGCCTCCTCTATCTTAAAAGTAAAATGCTTAAATGGATTGAAAATGGTTCCCAACTTGCCTGGCTCATTATCCCGGAAAAAGAAGAAACACATATTTACCGTGCCGACGGCAGCATTGAAATCATTAAAGGCTTTACTAAAAAACTTTCCGGAGAAAACATTCTTCCAGGCTTCCTGCTCGACTTAAGTATTCTTAAATAGCCTTCCTGCATTTTTTTGTATTAACAAAACAGAATAGTATTTTACACAAAAACTATTCTGCAATGAAAAAATATTTTCCCATTTTCCTCCTGATTTTTGTAAAGATTGCAACTGCACAAAATGTGGGTATCAATGTTCCCAATCCTGATGTAAACCTTACGGTGTTAAAAGACATTCGCATTGATGCAGAGAATGCCAATAACGGAACCATTGACAACAGCCTTCGTTTTGGAAGCGATCCATCCGGCGAATTTATTTTTTCCAAACGCACCGCAGGCGGCAATCAGTATGGTTTTGACTTTTTTACTGCAGGTTTTGGCAGGCTTACAATTGCCAACAATGGCAATATCGGTGCCGGCGTTGCAGTTCCTGAATTTAAACTAAGTGTGCAGCAAAGCCTGCAGATAGATGCAGAGGACAGCAGCAACGGACACCGGAAAAACAGCCTGCTGTTTGGCATTTCC
>JAYWIB010000375.1:0-2849 GCA_043789265.1 Chitinophagaceae bacterium | reverse complement strand
GCACTGCCAAAAGTTTTTACAAGCATCAGCGGAAAATAATTGTTTAGGGATAAACAACAAATGTACAAAGCAGGTAAGATTTATCGGGAACTGTTTTTGGTAGGAGAATTTGCAGATTTTTTAAAAATGAAGTTTATTAAATCACTTTCTTTTATAAGTGAAACCCACGCTGACGTTATTTACTCATTACTTTTATAAGGCCCCATAAATTTGTCTCCATTAAAATGCACTAAATGATCGGGCTTATCAGCAGTCCACACTTCTGTTTCCCACGCAATTTCCGGCAGCCATTTTCTGAATTCAGATGAAGAAATAAAAGCTGTGACAAAGATCAATTCAGCAGTACATTTTTTTAAAAGTTTCTTTAATTCAAGTAACCTTAATTCGCTTATGGTGCCAGAGCTATGTACTGCTTCAATTAGATAGAGCCAATTCTTTTTTTTATTATACGCTATTATATCTGGCAATTCTTCATGCGAAAGTTTAAAGAAATTCAGTGACGCCAATTTTTCTTTTTCGATATGAAGTATTTTTTTTAAGGTGTCTCCTATATACAAAACTTCGGTTCCTTTGCCAAAACGGGGTAAAAACTCTTCTATAATTTCTCTTTGCAACTGATTGTGATCTCCCTTAGATAACTCAATTATTTTATCACCTGGAAGAGTTACAGAAATCTTTTCGATATTACGTTTCCGTTCAAGTATTTCACTTAGAGGCTTTCTGTTTTTAGTGAAGAGCTTCAGTTTTATAATCCATTCAGCAGTACTATAACAAATAATCAATTTTTGAAAATCTGTATCAAGCGAATATCCACGGGTTGGATCATTTGTTGCAGCATTCGGATTTTTGCCGCTATTGATAATTAAATCGCTTACTACAAGAATTTTTAAATGTTTTCTTCTGATATCATCATACGAACCGCTCGAAATTTTTCTCTCTGTACTTTCGTCCACATAGTAAGTATTTATAAAGTCAATAACCTGCCTCGTAGTCAGGTGCCAGTTATTCTTTAAACTTTTAGCTTCTTTCCAGGATTTTTTGATACCTGCCACAGCCATGAACGACAAGGCCATACTTTCTAACGCCTTAGGAGTTTTACTTTCGAAAGGAACTCCCACGCTTTCCAAAATATCTAATGCTTCATTTATAAGTATTATTATCTCGGATCTTTTTTTACTCTTTAAGATGTAATTTTTCATATACTCAAAAAAGCGTTAGTTCCTTTTTAAAAGATTTTTTACTGAGTATATCAGTCTGGGAAAACTGTTCTTTAAGCAAGTACGTTTTTTTTATGCTTTCAGCAAGCTGGTAAGCCAGCAAAGGAGGTACAGCGTTGCCAATTTGGTAAAACTGGCTTGTTTCATTACCGTAAAAATTAAAAAAATCCGGGAAACTTTGTAACCGTGCGGCTTCTCTTATAGTAAGTCTTCGTCTTCTCCCATCGTTTAATCTTATACGGTGCATATCCCCGGTTGCTGCTGCCAGATTTCTGCAAGTCAGCGTTCTTGAAGGACGATTGGGATAAAGATCTCTGGGATTCACACAGAAGGAAGCTTTTTCATACTTAGCAATGTATGTGTCCTGCGAAGGTGTCAAAAACTTACTTCCATCTGGTATCGAATTCATCATGTCCCCAATAGCTTCTGAAACAATAGTTTTACGTAAATGTTTTTTTGGAAAAGAAAATTCGCTGCGATGTCCTACAACAAAAAGGCGCTCTCTGTTTTGAGGTATACCAAAATCAACAGCATTTAGTAATCTGTAATCAATAACATAACCGAGTAAAGACAATTCTTGAAGAATGAGTTCAAAATACCATTTGTTAGAATACAAAAGACCCCGGACATTCTCAAACATAAAAACTTTTGGCTTCAATTTTTTTACGGCATCGATAAAAACAGGGAATCCGTCCCGTGCATCTTTTATCCCATGTTGATTGCCCCCAACACTAAAGGGTTGACAAGGAGGTCCGCCAATAACTATGTCAGCACAAGGATAAATAAAACTAGTATCAAGTTTAATAGTATTACAATTGCCGATTAAATTTTGCCTGTATGTTTCAGCAGCAGAATCATTCATTTCGTACCCAATAGTCTCAAAACCAGCAGCTTCAAAACCTAATGACAAACCTCCACATCCTGCAAATAAATCCAATACAATTGCATCCTCAGTTATCCGGGGCTTAAGACCAGTATTTATAAAATCAACATAATTCATTTGTATTTCAAAAATATAGATAAATTCTTTAGCAAAAATAAAAAGGATACAAAATGCTCCACAATTTTTATTGAAATTCTCTAAAAAACAAACATACTGCTGACAAAAACACACCAACATTTGCAGACCCCGAAATGCTATATCATTGATGGAGTAACAGGTTAGAAAAAATGTAAACAAGCGTGATGAAGCTTTGAAGCAGCGATATATTTTACATGCCGCTCCTACGGAGCTATCGCAAAAATTGTGGTTTATTCTACTAACAGATCGCTCCTCTGGAGCTAATTTTTTTGAGCTCTACAAACAATTTATGCGTTTGCCCCAACGGTCTGATTATGATACGCCTTAAATTTTATCATAACTCCTACATTTACAAAAAAAACATGCACATACCCCTGCAGCCTGTATTACAAAATGAATGGGTATCCATCCGGCCATTGACCGCTGATGATTTTGAAATTTTGTATGCGGTGGCAGCCGACCCATTGATTTGGGAACAGCATCCCAATAAAAACCGTTATCAACGTAAAGAATTTGAAAATTTTTTTAAAGGAGCGATGGAAAGTGGCTGCTCTTTTTTAGTAAGCGACAAACAAACACAGCAGGTAATTGGCAGCAGCAGGTATTATGAA
>JAYWIB010000374.1:0-2849 GCA_043789265.1 Chitinophagaceae bacterium | reverse complement strand
GGTTTGATTAATACAAACGATGAACGGAAAATATTTTCAAAATCTTTTTCCCCCACTCTCACTTTTAGTTTGATAATGCCCGCCACCCAGGCCATGCTTTCTGCTTCTTCAGCAAACGGGCCTTCTATCCATTCAATGGACAGAAGTTGTAATGATGAGTTACAAAAATCTGTCCAGCCCTTTTTAATTTTTTCATAACCGATGGTAGTTAATCGTGGGCCTTCTAATATTACATATGTTTCCTCAGATGGAAAATATTTGGAGCAGATGCCATCAATGTCTTTATTGATGATGGCAGTATAATGCTGATTGATTGTGTCTAAAGCTGAATTCATTTTTTAGCCCCTTCAGGGGTTGGGGGTTACATTTCATTTATTTCATCCGCTATCTGCTGCATTGGTGTGTTGTTTTCAGGATGTGCCACTGCATCCAATTCCTGCTGCACAATACGCAATATCCTTGCAGCATAACGGGCATGCCAGAGCTGTCTTTCTTCTGCCTGTTCATCATTGGGAACAAACATTTCTATTTCACTTTGTTTGAGAATGCCTTTTGCTTCCAGCAAACGTTCCATGGTATCTATGCGTTCCCTTATCACGGCCACTTCTGCTGCAATGGCCATGGCAATGTTCATCACACGTTCAGTTTCGGCGCTGTTTAAAAAATAAGGACGGCCGCCTTTGCTCTTGTCACCGGCCATGGTGATGTCGTTGATTGATGACGTATCTATATCATCATTGCTCATTTCTCCGCCTGCATGGCTGCCACTTAATTCTGTTTGATTGCTCATGTGAATTAGTTATTGAGTTATTTTGCTATTGGGTTATTAAGTTAATGATTTCAATTTGCTGAGTTATTTGTTGCAATGCAAGTGAGGTTATTCTTTCTTTTCACCGAAAAGAAAGAATAACAGAACAAGTTCGCAACGATGTTTAATAGTAGCACAAAAGCTGGTATCATAATAATCAATAACTTATTAACTCAATAACTGTTTATTTTTTCCACCCCCCAAACACATTCCATATCGGACTGCGTCCATAATCTTCCTTTACTTTATCATCACTTTTCTTTTTATCTAAATCGTTTACTGCTTTAACACCCACCTGCATAAAACTTTCTTTGGGCACACCTGCTTCTTCCATTAAGTCTTCCGGCTGTAAATCATGCATGTGGCCCCAGTAAGGTTCGGCATTATAATATGCATCCCAGTCCCTCATGAACTGTTCATAAAAACTCATCTCTGTTGTGTACTGCGGTTGCTCAATATGCAGGTTCAATCCGCCTTTTGCAAGCACACGGTTTATCTCTTTAAAAATTTTGTGGATGGCCTTGCCGCCTGTCTCATGCAGGAACATCGTAGTCTGCACCCAGTCAAAACTTTCATTGGCAAATTCCTTTATGTCCGCAGCATCTGCCTGAATAAATTTTAAATTTTTTACGCCTAATGCATTTGCCCTTGCAGCGCCATAGCGCAAGAACGGAGCGCCTGCATCAATGGCAATCACTTCTGCATTGGCATACATTTCTGCAATGGGCAATGTATTGTGGCCAAGACCGCAGCCAATATCCAGAATCCGTTTTGGTTTAAAATCAGGATAAGTTTCTTTCACCCATTTGGCTATGGCTTTACCGCCACCATCGGTTAAACTTCCCAGCATACCGCCGCTGGTTACAAATAATCCACTGTCGTAGTTGGCTGCATTGGCCACATCGCCTTTAAAATATTCTGTGTGATAAGAGCCTGGCATCAAATGATTGTCAACATGCCTTAAATAATTGGGGACAACAAAGTTTTCTTTCAGCACTAAATTATTTTCACCATTTAAATTTGCTTTTGCTTTTTCAGCCAGTTTTTTTGCCTGACGTAAAACAGTTGCCCTTCCGTTTTGCTGCCGCATTTCCATTGTGCTTCTTCGTAATGCTCCCCACATTTGATATAAAGGGTCATTACTCATAGCGGTTGCCACTTCATGTCTATCAGCAAATGTTCTTCCATTTTCTTTTTTGAAAGTGGGTTCCACACGTTTGTCATACGCAATCTTGTTGCCCGGCGCTATCACTGTTGAAACAAAGCGGTTGAGATTTGCAAGGAAATTATATCGTGCCCTTTCATCATGATTGAATTCTGGAAAGACGGCGTGTTGCTTAAGCTTTGTCCACACTGGCGGCAATTGATAACTCATAAAACAGTTATTAAGTTAATTAGTTACTGGGTTATTTTTAGAGCCTGCTATTTTGGTTTGTCTTTTTGTGTTTGCAAATAATGAATATAGCCATTCAATACTTTGATTGCATGTCCAATTTTTGTCCTTCCATTCTTGTATTCTTCTTCGGCAATATACTTTTCTTCAAACATTGTTATTACATCGTCAATAATTTCAAATAAAGAGCCTCTTGATATCCTGCAAAATTGAGTGTTTTCCTGGTAGCGGAGTCTTCCAAATCCTTCTGCTATATTTCTTGTGGAGCTTCTTGCAGCTCTCGTAATATTATCTATTAAATCAAACTCCGTTCTTGGCACTTTCTTAATCATCAAACGTCCATTTAACCACTTCCCTGCAGGCCTTCCAGCATTCCAGTTGTTCAAATGATGTGTATGATGCCATAATAAACAAATAATCCAATAACTTAATAACTATTGCTTCCCATACCCACCACCACCCGGCAATTCCATTACCAATTCTTCTCCCGGCATTAATTTATCATGGCCCTTTGGCGGTGTAAATCTTTTGTTACCTGATGAAGTTCGTATAAAAACATTCCCCTTTCTTCCTTCTTTGCCTCCAAACAAACCATAGGCATGGTTATTTATCTTTTCTGTTACGTTTGAAATTTGAATGGGATGCTTA
>JAYWIB010000373.1:0-2851 GCA_043789265.1 Chitinophagaceae bacterium | reverse complement strand
TTCCGTATGATGTGAACCTGCAATTATTTTATTTCTCTTGGGAAGTATCTCATTGTATATAAAATCGGGGGCTGCAAAATCTACAATGTGTGCATAGTCAAAAATGAGGGAAGCTTCTTTACCGGCAGGATGAATGAGGGCAGAAATGATAATGTTTGCATCCACAACTATTGTAATTTCAGATTGTGTTTTTTCTTGAATTTTGCCCAGGCCGCCGCGGTAATTTCATCAGCAAGTTCCTTTATTACTTTTTTTGATACCTTCTTAGGAGCGTCTTTATTAATTTCAAGAAAACGGGCATACGCTGTAAGTCTTTTAACACCCAGTCTGCCTACCTTTTTAGAAACCTTAATTGAAAAATACCCCTCGTCAATTACTTCTACAGCCATAATTTTTAATTTTATCAAATATACAAATACCTGAGTTTTTCATCAAATCACTTCCCCTACATACAAAAATAATTTCACCGCTGCTTTAAAACTAAAACGTTTATTAACCAAATAAAGTGCAGACAATTCCGCCCCAATAAAAAAAATTGTATGCTTGATGATGTATCGTTTACACGTCTGCTTGATGTGCTGAAAAACATTTGTTTCCTTTACGCCACGATTGCACAAAGACTTCACCGGTTTCCAAAACCCGGGAGGTCTGAAACATTTCAACACGATTGCTAAACCAAAACATTTTCCTGTATGAATAACACTGCATATTTGGCCGACCTCCATAAGGTAGGCCTTGCCGACATTGAACAGGTGGGCGGAAAAAATGCTTCCCTCGGCGAAATGCTCCAGAACCTCACACAGCTTGGAATACAAATTCCCGGCGGCTTTGTAATTACGGTTGCGGCTTACCGTGAGTTTATCCGATACAATAAACTGGATGATGAAATAAAATCCATCATCAACGGCATCAAACTCGATGACATTGAATCGCTGCGGCGTGGCGGCCTGCAGGCAAGGCAGCTATTAAAAAATGCACGGTTCCCCAAAGAACTCAGCGAAGCCATCATTGAAAAATATTATGAACTCAGCAAGCTGTACGACCAGGATGTAACGGATGTGGCTGTACGCTCTTCTGCCACAGCAGAGGATTTGCCCGACGCATCTTTTGCAGGCCAGCAGGAAACTTATCTGAACGTACGTGGCCCTGCATCGCTGATGAATGCGGTGCGTAACTGCTTTGCCTCCATATTTACAGACAGGGCCATCAGCTATCGCCAGAGCTTTGGTTACGATCATTTCAGCATCGGCCTTTCGGTGTGTGTGCAAAAAATGGTACGCAGCGATTTGGGCGCATCCGGTGTGGCATTTTCGCTGGATACTGAAAGCGGTTTTAAAGATGTGGTGGTAATAAATGCATCGTTTGGTTTGGGCGAAATGATTGTGCAGGGCTCTGTGTCGCCGGATGAATATATTGTGTTTAAACCTGCACTGCAAAAAGGTTTCAGCAGCATCATCGAAAAAAAACTGGGCAGAAAAGATAAGATGATGGTGTATGGCGACAACCCGGATGAACGGGTAGTTATCATTCCGGTGGAGCGCCCGCTGCAGCAGCGCTATTGTTTAAAAGATGAAACGATTATTAAACTGGCGCAGTGGGTTACCAAAATTGAAAACTTTTATTCAGCACATAAAGGCCACTGGTGCCCCATGGATGTGGAGTGGGCATTGGATGGACTGAGTAAAGAATTATTTATTGTGCAGGCAAGGCCCGAAACTATTCATTCAAGAAAGGATGTATCAAAAATTACAGAATACATCATGGAAGATGCTTCGCCACGAAAGACTCTATTTAAAGGCATTGCAGTGGGCGACAAAATTGGTTCAGGAAAAGTGTCAATACTTTTTTCATTGGACAAACGTGTAACCGAAGGCCACGAATTTGAGGCAGGCGATGTGCTGGTAACAGACATGACCGACCCTGACTGGGAACCCATCATGAAGAAAGCATCTGCCATCATTACCAACAAAGGCGGACGCACGTGTCATGCGGCTATCGTTGCCCGTGAGCTGGGTGTGCCGGCAATTGTTGGCTGCGGTGTGGCCACCGAATTATTGAGTGATGGTCAACTTATTACCGCTTCCTGCTGCGAAGGGGATGAAGGTATTGTGTACGAAGGCAACGTACCGTTTACAAAAGTGGAAACAGATTTAAAAGATTTGCCAAAGGTAAAAACACCCATCATGCTCAATGTGGCATCACCCAATCTGGCTTTTCGATTTTCGCATTTGCCCAATGCAGGCGTGGGTTTGGCAAGAGAAGAATTTATCATCAACAACTACATACAGGTACACCCGCTTGCACTGATGCAGCACAATAACCTGAACGATCCGGAGCTGAGTGCCACCATTAAAAAAATGATATTGGGCTTTGCAGATGAAGAAGATTTTTTTATACAAAAACTTAGTTATGGCATTGCCAAGATTGTTGCGGCGTTTTATCCCAACAAAGTGATTGTGCGTTTTAGCGATTTTAAAAGTAATGAATATTATAACCTGCTAGGCGGAAAATATTTTGAACCTCATGAAGAAAACCCAATGATCGGCTGGCGTGGTGCATCACGGTATTATTCAGAAAAATATAAGGCGGCTTTTGGATTGGAATGCAAAGCGATTAGAAAAGTGAGGGAAGAAATGGGACTGGATAATGTGGTGGTGATGGTACCATTTTGCAGAACAGTGGAAGAGTTGCTGAAAGTGCATGAAGTGATGAAAGAATATGGTTTGGAAAGAGGGAAGAACGGCCTGGAACTTTTTCTGATGGCAGAGTTGCCCAGCAACATTATAATGGCTGAAGAATTTGCCGACCATATTGATGGCTTCTCCATTGGCTCCAACGATTTAACGCAGCT
>JAYWIB010000372.1:0-2852 GCA_043789265.1 Chitinophagaceae bacterium | reverse complement strand
TTTAAAAAATTATTTTTATGAGTTCAGTAAAGATTGATTATTACAATGTAAAAAAGGCAGCCCTTATTTTAAGGGCATTGAATCACAAACTTCGTCAGCAGTTGATAAAACTTATTGATGAAGAAAGTAAAATTACCGTTACAGAAATTTATGTACGCCTGCGTCTGGAGCAATCAGTTGCTTCTCAGCATCTTGCTATATTACGCAAGGCAGGCATCGTTACCACGATAAGAGATGGTAAATTCATTTATTATTCTATCAATCACCAGCGTGTAGAGGATATCAATAAAATTGTAATGGATTTGGTAGCGTAGTAAAAGCTTAAAATAGTGGAGGCGTATGCTGTGATGGCATGCGCCTTTATTTTTATCTTTGCCGTAACAGCATTTTTTACAGAATTAATAAAAGGATATGTATATAAAGCAACTATACACAGGCTGCATCAGCGAAGCGGCCTATTACATTGAAAGCAATGGTGAGGCTGCCGTGATTGATCCGCTGAGAGATGTAGAATCATACATAGCACTTGCCAAACAAAGAGGTGCTGTAATCAAATACATTTTTGAAACACATTTTCATGCTGACTTTGTGAGTGGTCACCTTGATTTGAGTAAACAAACCGGCGCAATAATTATTTATGGCCCTGAAACTGTAACAAATTTTGATGTGCACATTGCCAAAGATGGCGAACTGTTTCAACTGGGTAACATCAGTCTGCAGGTAATGCACACACCCGGCCATACACTGGAAAGCAGTTGCTATTTATTAAAGGACGAAAAAGGGAAAGATTATGCAATATTTACCGGCGACACATTGTTTGCCGGCGATGTGGGCAGACCTGATTTAAGCAGCGGCGATTTATCAGCAGAAGAACTGGCGGGCATTATGTATGAAACTTTGCAGCAAAAAATTTTACCGCTTGCAGATGACATTCTTGTATATCCTGCACATGGGGCAGGCAGCAGTTGCGGAAAAAATTTAGGCCCTGAAGCATCCAGCACCATTGGCCACGAAAAGCAAACCAATTATGCGCTGCAGCCCCAAACAAAAGCTGCATTTATAAAAGCAGTTACCGAAGGGCTTACACAGGCACCCAAATATTTTTCCATCAACGCACAAATAAACAAAGAAGGATACGAAAGCCTTGAATCTATAAAAGCCCTGGCGCTTACTCCACTGGATGTTGCCGGCTTTAAAATCAAAGCAGGAAATGATGCCATTGTACTGGATACAAGGGAAGCGGCTGTGTTTACAGAGGGCTTTATACCCGGCAGTATTTTTATCGGGCTTGAAGGAAGGTTTGCAGAATGGGCAGGCAGTATTCTTGCATTTGATAAAATGATTTTGCTGGTAACCGAACCTGGCAAAGAAGAAGAAACTGTGATACGCCTTGCACGGGTTGGTTTTAATAAAATGGCCGGTTATTTACAGGGAGGTTTTGATGCATGGAAAAAAGCAGGGGAACCCGTGGACATGATTGTAAATATAGAAGCCGATGAACTGGCGATGGATTTACCGCATGACCCTAACCTGCAGGTGATAGATGTAAGAAGAGAAACAGAATTTGCACAAGGCCATATAAAGGGCGCCCTTAACCTGCCGCTGAATAACCTTACAGATGTGGTAAGCATTGCTGCCATTGATGAAAATAAAAACCTGTATATACATTGCGGTGGCGGATACAGAAGTGTGATTGCTTCATCGCTGTTAAAAAAACAGGGACTGCACAATCTCCGCAATATAGAAGGCGGATGGGCAAAAATACAGGAGGAGAAAAAAATTGCCACTGTAAAAGACGTGAGTGTGCTTAATTAAGCGGTGCCGCTTTATCTATCCATGCATTTTTAAAACCATCGCTGTAGGGGTGTTTCCAGCGGCGGTGGCTCCACAGGTAGTTATCAGGATTTTTGCGGATGGTGGCTTCTAAAAAATCACGGTACTGAAGTGTTAATTCACCAGGAGACAATGTACCTGCATCTTCGGTTATAATATTTGTTTCAAAATGATAATGCCCTCTTTTTAATTTTATAAAACGCACAAACACCACAGCAGCTTTATTGCGGACGGCACCTTTATCAGGGCCTGTTACAAAGGGTGCGGCCTTGCTGAAAAAATTCAGCCAGTAAGCATTGTTCAGCCTGCCGGGATTTTGATCGGCCGCCAGCGCCAGCGAATATTGAGAACGGAAGACTTGATGCATCCTGCTTTTAAATTCTATTGTAGATACCAGTATGGTTCCATACTTAGCACGCAGGTTATAAAATAATTTATTAAAAGATTTTTGCGTAAGCGGCATGTACACACCCACCCACGGTATGGAAAGTTTTTTTGCAAATATCCAGTTGGCATACTCCCAGTTCATCTGGTGGCCGCTGTGAAAATGAATGTTGTTGCCCTTTGCTGCCAGTGCATTGCAGGCCGCTAAGTCTGCTGTGCATCTTTTTTCAAATGCCTTTTCACTGAGGCTCAGCATTTTTACTGACTCAATCAGTGTATCTATAAAATTGCTATAAAATTTTCTGGCAATTTTCTTTTTTTCAATCATCTTTTTTTCGGGAAAAGCAATGGCGAGGTTGCCGAGAACAATCTTTTTGCGGTAGCCAATTACATAATAGGTCAATAAAAAAATAATATCGCTTATGCCATACAAAATAAAAAAAGGAAGCAGGGAAATAAGATATAAAAATCCGTAGATGATGTAATACATTAATGTTGATTAATACCAGTTATACCATTATTCAGCAGATGAATGCTGCTATTGGCAAATACCATTTAAAGATTTCCCGTAGCCAGTGGGAGTTCTTTACAAATTAAGGTGGTACAAGCGCATAAACAAAGTGGTTTTGGGCGGC
>JAYWIB010000371.1:0-10129 GCA_043789265.1 Chitinophagaceae bacterium | reverse complement strand
CACCACCCTGTCCGCCACCGCCTCTTCTGTCTCCACCACCGCCGCGTCTGTCATCTCTTCTGTCTCCTCTTTCTCCGCCACGTCCTTCAAAACCACCTCTTGTATCACCTTCTTTTCCGCCACCAGCTAATATGTTTGGATTTAAATCTCTCTTTGCCAGCACTTCACCTTTACAAATCCATACTTTAATGCCTATTTTACCATACACTGTTTGTGCAAATACGTTTGCATAATCTATATCCATACGCAGTGTATGCAATGGTGTTCTGCCTTGTTTAATTTCTTCGCTACGGGCAATTTCTGCACCACCCAGGCGGCCGCCACATCTTACTTTAATGCCTTCAGCACCCATTCTTAAAGCAGAGGCAATAGACATTTTTACGGCACGCTTAAAATTGATACGTCCTTCTAACTGGCGGGCAATTGTATCTGCTACAATTTGTGCATCCAGCTCGGGGCGGCGTATTTCAAGAATGTTTATCTGTACATCGTCTTTGCCTGTTAACTTCTTCAATTCTTCTTTAATCCTGTCTACCTCACCGCCACCTTTACCGATGATGATACCTGGCTTGGAAGTGTGGATAGTAACTATCAATTTATTAAGCGTACGCTCAATAACAATTTTGGATATACCACCTTTGTTGATACGTGCATTCAGGTAATTTCTGATTTTATTATCTTCAATTAACTTAGCGCCGAAATCTCTTTTGTTAGCATACCAGTTACTGTCCCAACCACGGATGATTCCCAGTCTGATACTAATCGGATTTACTTTCTGACCCATATTATTGGTTAATTCGTTTTGAGTTTATGATTAACTTTTGCTGTCTACTGTTAATGTTACATGATTGCTACGCTTGCGGATTTTATATCCCCTTCCTTGTGGTGCAGGCCTCATACGCTTAATTACTCTTCCTCCATCTACCATTACAGTTTTTACCACCAGCTTAGCATCCTCCACTTTAGCGCCTTCGTTTTTTTGCTCCCAGTTGTTGATAGCACTCTTTAATAATTTATACAGCGGCACGGCAGGATGCTTTGTGCTGAACTGCAACACACCTAAAGCCTTTTCTACTTCCATACCACGTATCAAATCAACCAGCAAACGCATTTTACGGGGCGATGTGGGATAATTTCTAAGTTTTGCTACTGCTTCCATTTTTCTATTAAGTTTTAAGTGGTAAGTGGTAAGTGGTAAGTCACAAGTTGTTTTACTTATTACTTAATACTTATACTTAGTACTCTTATGCTATTTTCTTACTTGAGTGTCCTTTAAAATTTCTTGTAGGTGCAAATTCACCGAGCTTGTGACCTACCATAAATTCTGTAACATACACAGGAATAAATTTATTGCCATTATGCACGGCCAGTGTATGACCCACAAAATCAGGAGTAATAGTAGAGCGGCGGCTCCATGTTTTAATAACCCCTTTTTTTGCCTTTCCCTCATTTACTGCCAGCACCTTTACTTCCAGGTTAGCATCTACATAAGGTCCTTTTTTTACTGAACGAGCCATGTTTTATTTTTTTTGTTTATTCCCTCCCGATACAATCGGGAGATATTTTAACAATGATTGATTACTTGTTACTTATTTTTTTTCCTTTCCTTGTCTGGATAATCATTTTATCCGAACCCTTGCCTCTTGTACGTGTAACCTGCCCTTTAGCATACTTACCTGTACGGCTGCGTGGATGACCACCTGAAGCCCTTCCTTCGCCACCACCCATCGGATGATCCACAGGGTTCATGGCTACAGCTCTTGTTCTTGGCCTTACACCCTTCCACCTGTTACGGCCTGCTTTACCGGCGCTTTCCAGGTTGTGGTCGCTATTGCTCACCACGCCTACAGTAGCATAGCAGTTGATTAATATTTTTCTTAATTCACCGCTTGGCATTTTTAATACACCATACTTTAGTTCTTTGTTAGCAAGCTGTGCACTGCCGCCGGCGCTTCTTACCAATTTACCACCCTGGCCGGGCTGCATTTCGATATTGTGCACCATAGTACCCAGTGGCATAAATTTCAGTTGCAGTGCATTACCCAGTTCAGGAGCAATATTGTCGCCACTTAATACTGTAGCGCCTACCTGCAATCCGTTTGGTGCAATGATGTACCGCTTTTCGCCATCGGCATAATTCAGCAGTGCAATAAATGCAGTACGGTTGGGATCGTATTCAATACTTTTTACAACAGCCGGTATATCTTTTTTATCCCTCTTAAAATCAATGATGCGGTACATTGTTTTGTTTCCGCCACCCATATAGCGCATACTCCTGCGACCCTGTGAATTGCGGCCTGCAGTACTTTTCTGTTTTTCCAGCAATGTTTTTTCAGGAACATTGGTGGTAACTTCTGCGTATGCATTACCAATTCTCCACCTGGTGCCTGCTGTGGTTGGTTTGTATTTTCTAAGTGCCATTTTACCCCTATCCCCTAAAGGAGGATAATGTCTTTTTTGTTTATTAATCTCTGCATTTTGCGGTAGCAGAATTTACCATACATGTGTTGTTTGTTAGCCGCATTATACTGTGCCGTAGATGTCAATGCTTTCTCCGTCGGCTACAGTTACGTATGCTTTCTTTTTAGCAGGCTTGCGTCCGCTTACCACGCCTGCTTTTGTATTGCGTGACTTGGCTTTGCCCGGCATTACTGTAGTGTTTACATCAGTAACCTGTACACTATAAAACTGCTCTACTGCTTTTTTTACTTCCAGCTTGTTTGCCTTACGGCTTACAATAAAAGCATACCGGTTCATCTTTTCTGTTTGCTTGTTTATCTTTTCAGATAAAATCGGCTTTATTAAAACTTCGGACAATTTCATACTTCTAATTTGATAATTTGCTTAATTACTTATGCTTCTGCCACCTCTTCTTCAGTAAATATTTTTGCAACACTTTCAGTAAATACCAATACACCTGCATTTACAATATCATAGGTATTTACATCGCTGATAAGTGTACCCTGCACCCGTGGAATATTCCTGAGGCTGAGGTATACATTGTCATTATAATCAGGTAATACAAACAATGTTTTTTTATCGTTTACCTGCAGGCTTTTTAATATACCGGCAAATTGTTGTGATTTTGGTGTATCCATTGTTATATCTTCCACCACCACTATTGCATTGTCTTTTGCCTTTTGGCTCAGTGCACTTATTTTAGCAAGGTCTTTCACTTTACGGTTCAGCTTAATATCGTAGCTGTGCGGCTTTGGGCCAAAGATGGTACCACCACCTTTATAAATAGGACTCCGCAAGTTACCTTTACGGGCACCACCGGTACCTTTTTGCTTATGCAATTTTTTAGATGAACCATGTACTTCAGCCCTTGTTTTTACCTTATGCGTACCCTGGCGCTGAGCGGCGAGGTATTGTTTTACAGCAAGGTATACCACGTGTGTATTTGGTTCTGTACCAAAAATATCCTCTGGAAGTTCAATGGTTCTCCCTGTTTTGGCACCCTGTATATTTAAAACATCTACTTGCATCTTATTTATTTTTTACAGCCTGAAGGCTTACTTATTTCTGAATTAAAACGATTGAACCATTGTGACCCGGAACGGAACCACTGATTAATATGTAATTTTTTTCAGGGAATATTTTAACTACTTTAAGGCCTTTCATTTTAATCCTGTCCTGACCCATGCGGCCTGCCATACGCATGCCTTTGAATACCCTGGAAGCATCGGACGAGTTACCAATAGAACCAGGCGCACGCTGACGATCATGCTGACCGTGAGATGCTTCACCCACACCACTAAATCCGTGGCGCTTAACCACACCCTGAAAACCTTTACCCTTGGATATACCTACCACTTCTACTTTTTCACCTTCGGTAAAAATGTCGACAGTGATGGTTTCACCAATGTTTTTATCTATTTCGCTATCGCGGATTTCTTTTACTACTTTTTTGGGAGATGTTTGAGCTTTGGCGAAGTGATTGACTTCGGCTTTGATGGAGTGCTTTTCTTTTTTGTCGCCAAAAGCTATCTGGAGGGCATTGTAACCGTCTGTTTCAACAGTTTTCTTTTGAGTAACCACGCATGGACCTGCTTCTATAATAGTAACAGCAGTTTGCTTGCCTGCTGCGTCGAAAATACTGGTCATGCCGATTTTCTTTCCAATAATACTCTTCATTGTATCTTGTTTTTATCCAGCGCTCCGGTAATTACCGGAGATGGATGTTCAATATTTAATTTTAAGAACTAACCTAATGCCTTTCTGTACTTTGATAATAAATGTATCAAAATACAAGATGGTTCATTAAGCCTTGATCTCAACATCCACACCACTTGGCAAGTCTAACTTGCTTAAGGCATCAACCGTACGGCTGCTGCTGGTGTAAATGTCTAATAAACGCTTATGTGTACACAATTGAAATTGCTCACGGGCTTTTTTATTCACGTGAGGAGCACGCAATACAGTAAAAATCTTCTTTTGCGTTGGCAAAGGAATAGGACCCGTAACCACGGCACCGGTACTGCGTACAGTTTTTACAATCTTTTCTGCTGATTTATCAACAAGATTATGGTCGTAAGACTGTAATTTAATTCTGATTCGTTGTGACATATGTAAAGAACTTTAAACAGGCGTTTTTTTAATTTGGAGTGCGAAGGTAAGGGCTGAATATGAAACGGCAAAAGTTTTATGGAAAGTTTTTTTAGAAAGTTGTGCAGCCTGTAATGTGCGCTTAGTATGCCACTGTTTAAAGAAATTATTTTACAATAACCACCTGCATTTCATTCAAAAGCGGCAGGCCTTTAAACCGCAGAATAATATTTGCAACGGTTACCACATCCTTTTGGCAATAGGTAACAATTCGCTCGGTATTATTTTCTTTCCAGTAAGTATGGCCTACCATGCTGCCATCTATGTCGTCTTTGGGCGAAGGCACATTCATGCAGGCGGCAAGCAGTTTAAGAGAAGTAAAATTTTTATAATCACCAAAGCGCCAGTATTGAAAAGTATCCACCATATTGGTTTCCCAAGGCTTCATATTCTGAAAGTCAAGATAGGCAGGAACGGGAATGTTGTTTATAAGGAGCCGGCGGCAAAGAAAAGGAACATCGAATTCTTTTATATTATGCCCGGTAAAACTCCATTGGTTGTTAGCCGCCTCCAGTTGATTGAGAGTATCAATAAATTTTTCGAGCAACTCCTTTTCATTTTCCAATGCAATTGATTTTACCCGGAACTGGTTAGTATTGTTTTCTTTTTTAAAATAGCCCAGGCTGATGCAGATTACTTTGGCAAATTCTGCCATCACGCCTGCCCTTTGCCCATAATAATCTTCTATAGTAGTGGTGTCAGGTACCGACCTGTATACTTTTTCGTGCCATAATTTTTGCCACTCTTCGTTTAGTGTGCTGAAATCCGGCGACTGAGAAACCGTTTCAATGTCTATTATAAAAAAATTTTCTAACGGCATTTTTGCTATCATACTGCTTTATTGAGTTCTAAATATAAAAAAAGGGCTGTGTAAAAACAACCCTTACCGTTTATATTTCTTATCAAACTTTTAAAAAGTAACACCGGCAAATATTTGTATAGCCTGGTTTTTCCAGCTTTGCCTGTTGTCAATTGCATTTACATTGCTCAATCCCAGCTTATATCTTGCACCAATATTTATCAGTGGTAACTGAATCCATAAACCACCGATGGCCGACCATTCTGCATTTTTGTAAATATTGCCTTTCTTCACCAGGCTGTCAACCGTTTGTTTCAGCATAGCGCCGTAAGAAGGACCCAACTGCAATTTTACATGCTTACTTTCTCCCACATTGATATTGAGCAAAACAGGAATTTCCAGGTAACTGAGTGAAGCTTTTTTCTGGCTGCCATCCAGAAAAATATCATCGTAAATATCAGTGGCATCGTTGCTGAACTCGCCACCAGCCTGTACAAAATTTAACTCGGGCTGAATACCAAAGCGGTTGCTGAAATTAAATTGCATAAATCCTCCTAACTGGTAGTTGTATTTAAAAGCCTGTTTATAAGATTGCCCGGATATCTTATTGATGTTAACACCAGCCTTGGCACCAAAGCGGAAAAAATTTTCCCTGTCGGTTTGAATGTTATTTTTTTGCTGAGCAAATACAGGTACTGATAAAAGTGTAAAAATTGCGGCTATAATATTTTTTGTTTGCATGATACTGATTTGTTGGCAAGATAATCATTGCAACTTTTTTTACCGACCTGTAATTGTTAATTTAACACCTGCTTTTATAAAGTAAATGGATAACCCTCCCAAAAACCTGCATTGAAAATAAAAGAATAAAGATAACAAAAGTGCTTTCATAATGATGTTTGGTGATGGAAGGATTATCAGGCTTTAAATGTACAAATTAAAGATCATTAACGGAGTGTACTGTAAAATTATATACAATAATTGCACTAACGCCAACGGTAGTACTTATAATAATAAACCCCACATTTTCATGCAGGGTTGATTACTATTTTCATTCGGGAGCAATTATTCTCCCACCTTCATTTTCCCTTTCTGTTTTGCTATCACTTCTTCTGCCACGTTGTTTGGTGCAGGAGCGTAATGACTGAACTCCATTGTGGAAGTGGCACGGCCACTGGATAAGGAACGCAACTGTGTAACGTATCCGAACATTTCGCTCAGTGGCACTTTGGCTTTTATCACCTGTACACCATGCTTGCTGTCCATACCTTCCAGCATACCGCGGCGGCGGTTTAAGTCGCCCGTTACATCACCCATGTATTGATCCGGCGTTAACACTTCTACTTTCATGATAGGCTCCAGCAGTACGGGTTTAGCCTTACGGCCTGCTTCCCTAAAGCCCTGCTTGGCGCACAATTCAAAACTCATGGCATCAGAATCCACCTGGTGAAAACTACCGTCTTTTACTTCCACCCTAAGGTTATCCATTGGGTAGCTTGCAAGTACACCAGTAGTCATAGCACTTTCAAATCCCTTTTGTATGGCCGGTACAAATTCTTTAGGAATACTGCCACCAAACAAAGAATTTACAAACTGGTAGTGTCCTTTATCTTCTTTCAAAAATTCTTCATCAGCAGGGCCGATGGTGAAAATAATATCTGCAAACTTACCACGGCCACCGGTTTGCTTTTTCAATGTTTCCCTATGGTCAATGGTATTTTGGAATGCTTCTTTGTAAGCCACCTGGGGAGCGCCCTGGTTTATCTCTACTTTAAACTCACGCTTCATCCTGTCTACAATAATTTCCAGGTGCAGCTCACCCATGCCACTCAAAATAGTTTGTCCTGTTTCCTCATCTGTTCTTACACGGAGAGTAGGATCCTCTTCCACCAGCTTGGCAATGGCCATACCCATTTTATCTACGTCAGCCTGTGTTTTAGGCTCTACAGCAATGGAAATAACCGGCTCAGGAAAAGTCATTGCTTCCAGTACAATCGGATGATCTTCGTTGCACAGTGTATCACCGGTTTTAATGTCTTTAAATCCAACACCTGCACCAATATCGCCTGCTTCAATAAAATCAATTGGGTTTTGTTTGTTGGCATGCATCTGCATAATACGGCTGATGCGTTCTTTTTTTCCAGTTCTTGTATTCAGCACATAAGAGCCAGCATCCAGGCGGCCGCTATAGGCCCGGAAGAAAGCCAGCCTGCCCACAAAAGGATCGGTCATAATTTTAAAAGCAAGTGCACTAAATGGTTCTTTAGCATCTGGATGTCTTTCAATTTCCTCTCCATTGTCTGGATTAATGCCTTTGATAGCTTCAATATCCAGCGGGCCAGGCAGGTAGCGGCAGATGGCATCCAATGCTGTCTGCACACCTTTATTTTTAAAAGATGAACCGCACATCATGGGGATGATGGAAATATCAATTACCGCTTTGCGGATGGCTTCATGCATTTCATTTTCGGTAATGGTGTTGGGGTCATCAAAAAATTTCTCCAGCAATTTATCATCGTACTCAGCTACGGCTTCCACCAGGTGCTGTCTCCATTCGTTTACTTCCTCCAGCATATCAGCAGGAATAGGCACTTCCTTATAGGTCATACCCTGTGTGGCATCGTCCCATATAATTCCTTTCATCGTAATTAAATCTACCACGCCGGTAAAATTATCTTCGGCACCTATGGGCAATTGCAAAGGCACGGCTTTGGCACCCAGCATTTCTTTTACCTGCTTTACCACATTTAAAAAGTCGGCACCGCTGCGATCCATTTTATTTACAAAACCAATCCTTGGCACCTTGTATTTATTGGCCTGGCGCCAAACTGTTTCACTCTGCGGCTCTACGCCGGATACAGCACAAAACAATGCCAGCAAACCATCCAGCACCCGAAGCGAACGCTCCACTTCCACCGTAAAATCCACGTGACCCGGCGTATCAATGATGTTGAATTTGTATTGTTTGGTATCGGCTACTTTTACACCCTGCACCATCGGAAAATTCCAGAAGCAAGTGGTAGCAGCAGAAGTAATGGTAATGCCACGTTCCTGTTCCTGTGCCATCCAGTCCATGGTGGCAGCGCCTTCATGCACCTCACCTATTTTATGATTTACACCGGTATAATACAATATACGCTCGGTGGTAGTGGTTTTGCCGGCATCAATGTGAGCGGCAATTCCAAAGTTGCGTTGATAACGTAAGTCTGACATGTTGTGTTGTTTTGCCCCTGTTCGCTATTGCAGAACCAAGGATGATTAAAATTTACTGTTAGTTTTTTTTTTGAACCCCGCCGCTGAATCTATAATAAACTTCATTGGCGTCGCACTCTTGTACATGGGTTCTTTATTGAGCACAGCCTCCCCGCAGAAATCCCTTATGGGGATGGGGATAATATGATGTGTTTATGCTCTCATAATATGCTAACGAGGTTCAGCGTCATCCATACATTGCTGAAGCTTTTAGCGCCGCAAATGTACATGGTTTTTTTATATTGGCAAATTGAAAAAACAGGTTTAACAGTGATCAATCATTGGTATTAATGCATCTGCCGCTCTCAAAAAAATTGGACAGCGATTGACGGTGATTTCTTCAATCAATTATATCCCTGTCAAACTTTTATTTATTGATTGATTTTTACTGATAAGCCTTTAATTTTTTGCTTAAGAAAAATACATTGTGCAAACATTGCAGAAAAAATTCCCCAGCCGGGGAAATAAAAACATTTCATGCATCAATGTATGATTGCTGCTAAATCATTTTTAATAAAAGCCTGAAGAGCAAATGTTAAGAGATAAAATAATAAACACAAAGGCGGCATGATTTTTTACCCGTATCAATAAACATAAATGTATGAACTTACCAGAAGAATTACAGCAGCAGCTTCATTATCCGCCATTGCAGACAATTGATGCAAATACAGGATTGCCACAGGATGAAAATAATTTTGATGCCCTTGGTCAATCTGCCATCGTAACTTTTTTAGCAGGATTGTATAAAGCAGTGCAAACAAAACAATCAGCCATTACTGTAGAAAAATCGGCTGCGCCCAGTGAATTGATTGCAGCCATTTTTGATGGCAATAATGATGTGGCCAATACCATAGCGGCCTATGCACACAAACCAACAGACATTGCCAAAGCCAAATTGTATGAAGTAGCTGAAGGCTTTATCAGCTATTTCAATGCTAAATCTGAGAACACAGTGATAGAAAACATTTCTACAGAAAATACTTCACTGCAAAAATTGGTGGGTACCCAACGCAATGACATTTTGAAATACGTACCCGGTGGATTAAAAATTGGTGACCTGTTAAATGACGATACGCTGGAAGACGATACCAATAAGATGCAGGGACCCATTTCTACCTTAATGCATAAAATAGAAAACGCTTTTTCAACGCCTGATGAAAAAGAAAATACCTGATATCAATCAAAGAGGTCGGAGGATAAATACCTGTCTCCCCTGTCGCAAACTATAAATACAATTACCCCTTCGGTTAATTCTCTGGCCAGTTCAATGGCGGCATGTGCGGCTCCGCCACTGCTCATGCCGCTGAATATGGCTTCTTCTCTCGCTAATTTTTTTGCCATTATCCTTGCATCTTTTTCTGCAATTTCCATCACCCTGTCTACCCGGCTGCGGTCAAAAATTTTGGGCATATACGCCTCCGGCCATTTACGTATGCCGGGAATCCGGGAACCTTCTGAAGGCTGACAGCC
>JAYWIB010000370.1:0-2860 GCA_043789265.1 Chitinophagaceae bacterium | reverse complement strand
ATGCTTCGGTAAAACAGCAGGCCTGGATGATATTAACACAGAACGGTAATGCAATTTTTCTCAAAAAAACGCAGGCTTATTTCTATTGGCCTGCCTTTCTTTTATTTTCTCCTGAAATTCGTCTCTCCTGATTGCATCTGATGCGCTGCTGGCACAATCCAAACCCGAAAATTAATTTGCCAAAAAATTCCCGGCAATCTCCCTGTACTTTTTGCTTCACACGTTGTGTCAGATGAATTTGGCAACATTGAATGGCACGAATAATATTACTGGATGAAGGCTGCGGCAATAAAATACCCTGAGATTTTAACGGAGTTCTTTTAGAAAATCAACAGGCATTTTTAAAACGGCGTAAGTAACAGTGTGAAGTAACGTATGCTTAATATGCGGTCGCAGAAAATACCAATGCAATACACAAAAGAATTTACTATGCATGCTTCTTTAGCTGTTCAATCAACGCCCTCATATCTTTTGGCAGTGGGGCAGAAAAATTAACCGCATTGTCCAGCGCATCTGTAAATTTTAATTCAGCCGCATGCAGCGCTACCCTGTTCAGCATTGGTTTTTCTTCATCATCGTGTTTGCTTAGCTTGTATTTTTTTTTGATGGATGAAAGTAAAATTGGTTTTCCATCACCATACAATGGATCGCATACGATTGGGTGGCCAATGTTTTTTGCATGTACCCGTACCTGGTGTGTGCGGCCTGTGTGCAGGTGAAATTTTACAAGACTGTACCTGCCCATTTCTTCCAGCACCTCATATCCGGTTACTGATGGCTTTCCATTTTTGTTTATTACCATTTGTCCTTTAAATACGGGATGTTCCATAATAGGCGCTTCAATCAAACCAGTCTTTTGCTGCAGTGTTCCCTGCAGCAGAGCGATGTAAAATTTATCTACACCACGGTTTTCAAAAAGGCCTGAAAGATATTTATGTGTGGCTTCGTCTTTGGCAAAAATGATGATGCCGCTGGTTTCTCTATCCAGGCGGTGAACAGTAAAAATGTTCCCATATTTTTGAAGGAGCATATCTTTTAAAGAAGGCTCCGACTGTGTTCTGTCTGGTATCGACAATACATTTGCCGGTTTGTTGATTACAATAAACTGATCGTTTTCAGCAACCACTGCTGCCGGAAATATATTTTTGATTGCACGGGTTATATTTTCTGCACTCATTTTTTTATCACCGTTTCTTTTTTGTCTTTAGCAGGAATTTTTCTTTTGGAGGCATTCATATATTTTAATAGCCGCACTTCTTTTTCGGAAAGAAACCGCCACTTGCCCCTGTCCACATTTTTTTTGGTAAGTGTGGCATACATTACCCTGTCAAGCGCTTTTACATCGTAGCCCAGCGATTCAAATATGCGGCGTACAATGCGGTTGCGGCCACTGTGTATTTCTATGCCGATAACTGATTTGTCTCTTGCATCTGCGTAGGCAAGTGTGTCTGCCTGTATTACACCATCCTCCAGTGTAATGCCGGCAAGTATTTTATCAAAGTCAGCTTTTGTTAATGGCTTATCCAGTTTTATTTCATACACTTTGGTAATGTTATAACTGGGGTGTGATAATTTTTGTGTAAGCTCACCATCATTGGTAAGCAGCAATACGCCGGAGGTATTTCTGTCTAACCGGCCAACGGGATAAATCCGCTCCGCAGTAGCTGCCTTTACCAGTTGCAAAACAGTTTTGCGTCCCTGCGGATCATCGGTGGTGGTTATATAATCTTTTGGTTTGTTCAGTAAAATATACACCAGGTTTTTTGCCACAAATAATTGTTTGCCATTAAACTTCACCACATCTTTGCTGTTCACTTTAAAGGCGGGCTCCATTACCACTTTATCATTCACTTTTACTTTGCCATCTTTAATTATTTGTACGGCTTCCCTACGGCTGCTTACGCCACAGTGGGCAAGGTATTTATTAAGGGGCATTTCGCTGATGTGGTCATTGCTTTGGTAAGGCGAAGGGCTTTCTTTATTTGAAAATTTATTTTCAGCAGCAGCGGCTTTTTCTGCAATGGGTGCGGCAGGTTTATTTTTTCTTTCTGCAGATAAATCAAATGCCGCCTGCCTCATTTTTCTCTTTTCTTCAAAGCGCTTATTGATGGCTTCTGATCTTTCTTTTTTAGCCTTCTTCTTTTTTTGTTTGTGGGCTTCCTTTACGGCGCTGTTCTTTGGAGTGGTAAACTTCTGGTAAAAACTCTTACTCATGTTAAATGCTTTTGCTGTTATTTCAACAGTAGTGAGCGGTGAAGGTAAACATTTTAGCAATCAGCAGGATGTAGTACCGAACGTAATTGTATAAAATAAAACCCCTGCATCAACAGTTTTCATGGGTTGATGCAGGGGGTAAATCGTATTGATTTTTTAAATGTTATTATTTTTTAGCCCTTTTTTCCTGCCGCCTGCTTTTCCTTTCTTCCAGTTTTTTTTGCTGTTCATCAGTCAGTATGTTTTTTATAGATTCTTTGTGTTCTTCCTTTACCTGGCGCATTGCTTCTTTTTGTTCTTCTTTACTCAAAGCCTGGTTTTGTTTAATGGCTTTTCTTTTGGCTGCGGCTGCCTCATTTTTTGCCTTCAATGCTGCTCCCTGCTCTTCGGTAAGGTTGAGTCTTGTCTTCATTTTCTCCATTTTCTCAGCATGCATTTGCCCGTGCTGCTCATGTCTTTCTTTTTTCAATACTTCCATTTTTTCTCTTTGTTCTGTGGTCAGCAGCGCCATTGTTTTTTCTTTTTGTAGTTTGTGAATGGCTTTTTTTTGTTCCATTCTTTCATTGGCCGAAAGGGCTTCATTTTTTTCAATGGCTTCTATTTGTTCACTGGCACTTTCCCGGTTTGCCTTTAACTGCTCCTGCTG
>JAYWIB010000369.1:0-10158 GCA_043789265.1 Chitinophagaceae bacterium | reverse complement strand
GGTTATTCCTGTTAAGTCCGTCTGCAATAATTGGGAAACAGAATGGCGTTAACTTTTTTGGAAAAGTCAGCAGAATTTTGCTGTTGTTAATCCGCTCCAGTGCATTGCGCAGGCGTACTTCTTCCATTTGCTGATCCAGCACTTCCCTGTATGCCTGCCGCAATAAAATATTATCGGGTTCATATTCTGCAAATACATTAAAGAGCAGGCTGGCGCTGCTTTGCAAATGGCGGGCTTTTATTTTTTCGCCGGGCATACCTTGAAAAACCAGGCCACCTATTACAGCAATGTCCCTGAATTTTCTGCGTGCCATCTCAGTTGCATTCACACTTTTCTGTATATCGGCAAGCAGATTATCCGCTGTAAATAATTTTTTAGCATTGCTGTCATCAATGGGTATGGGTTTATCGCTCAGCAATTCAAAACCATAATCATTCATGGCAATGGAAAATGTGATGGAAGTTATTTTGCTGATGCGCCATGCAAGCAGTGCTGCCATCGCTTCATGCACCAGGCGCCCTTCAAAGGGATATACAAATACATGAAAGCCTTCTTTTGTTTCAATGTGTTCTATCAGCAATTCATTTTCGGATGGTATGGCCGACAATTCCTTTTGCAAATCAAACAATGGTTTTAATGCAGCCAGTTCCGCTTCTTCGTTAATGCCTGCTGCCGCAGGCGCCTGGTTCATTTTTTTACGCAGCATTAAGCCAAGGTTTGCTGTGAGCGACATGCGTCCGCCCATCCAGCTTGGCACAATTACTTTTTTTGCAGTTGATTTTTTTACCAGCACACTCATGTCTTTTATCAATACAAATTCCAGCTTGCGGCCTGCCAGTGTAAACACATCGCCGGGCTGCAGGCGGGAGATAAAAAATTCTTCTATCACACCAACATAGCCGCCACTTATAAATTTTACCTGCATCATGGCATCACTAACAATAGTGCCTATATGCATCCGGTGGCGCATAGCCATGCGGCGGCTTGTAATGGTATACAAGCCATTTATCAGTTCCACTTTTTTATAGTCGTCATACTGCTGCAATGCTTTGCCGCCCTGTGTTAAAAAAAGCAGGGCTGCATGCCACTCATCATCGGTGATAAAAGAAAAACAATACGTACTTTTTATTTCGTTATAAACTGTAGCGGCTGCAAAGCCATCACCTACGGCCAGGGTACACAGGTATTGTATCAGCACATCAAAACACAGCAGCATGGGTTCTTTGCTTTCAATATAATTTTCATGCATGGCTTGTTTTAATGCGGCCACTTCCACCAGTTCCAGTGAATGTGTGGGTAAAAAAAACACCCTGCTTGTTTCACCGGGCTGGTGACCACTGCGGCCTGCACGCTGCAAAAAACGGGAGACACCTTTTGGCGAACCCACCTGCACCACTGTATCCACCGGCCGGAAATCAACACCCAAATCCAGGCTGGCAGTGCATACCACGGCTTTTAGTTTTCCTGTATGCAAACTATCCTCTACCCATAAACGCAATTCCTGTTCAATACTTCCATGATGCAGGGCAATGGCACCGGCAAGGTCAGGAGCCACCTCCAGTATGGCCTGGTACCAGCGCTCACTCATGCCACGTGTGTTGATAAATATCAGTGTGGTTTTATTTTCATGAATGATGGGTATCACTCTTTCCACCAGCTTTATACCAAGGTGACCTGCCCACGGATATTTTTCTATTTCATCGGGGATGATGGGAATTACCTGTATGTTTTTGCTGATATCCGCCTTTACGATTACGCCTTCTTCTTTTATTACTGACAGCAGTACATCCTTTGCCTGCTGCAGGTTTCCGATGGTGGCCGAAATGCCCCATACACCTGCTGCATCCTTTACCATATGCACAATTCTTGAAAGCGCAAGCTCTACCTGCACACCTCTTTTGCTGCCCAGTAGTTCGTGCCATTCATCTACTGCAATTATTTTTAAGGAGCTGAATATGTCTGCATTATTTTTTTGTGCCAGCAGCAGGTGCAGGCTTTCGGGTGTAATGATGAGCACTTCAGGCATCTGCCTTTTTTGTTTTTGCCTGTCGCTGATTGTAGTGTCGCCATTACGTATGGCCACCTGCCACTGCATACCTAATTCACTTATCACTTCTTCCATGGCACGGCCAATGTCTTTTGCCAATGCACGCAATGGTGTTATCCATAATAACTGCAGCCCGTTTTTTTTATTGGTTTGATAATGCTGCGGATGCTGATTGATAAACTGAATAAGAGCGCCTATAAAAACAGAAAATGTTTTGCCGCATCCGGTAGGTGCATTTACAAGGCCGCTTTTTTTATCAATGATGTGCTGCCATGTTTGCTGCTGAAATATAAAAGGCTGATGACCTTTTTCACTCAGCCATGCGTTGATAATTTTGTATCCTTTGGTTTGGGTAAGTTTCAATGATGCAATTATTGTGGGGCATTAAAGAGAACGGAATAATAATTTATGATTTTAAGATTACATGCAGTTGCATTATACTGTCGTCTTTGAACCTGTTTAAAATTTTATAATTGAAACACAGATATTAAGCATTAAGTGCATTGCCACACAGAATTTTTTTGAGACTTACTATACGCTGTGTCACACTTGTTTGCATATTTTTTTTTGACAACCGCTTAGTTGATATTTAGTATCTATGTAAAGTTAATCTCTCTCACAATTGTAATCCACTATAAATATTTAAGCTAAAAAGCAATTTATTTTGCAGCTTCCACATCACCCCAGTTTTCTCCTCTTTTAATTCTCATTATTTGTGTGTCGGTTACTTTAAATTGTTTGGAAAGCTGCTTAACCGTTTTACCCTGATTGAGTAATTTTTTTAACAGCATTACTTTAGTTACAGATAATTTTGTTGCTTTTGAATCTTCTTTGCGGCGGTGCTGCCGTAGCTCCATTTCTTCCAATACATTGGGGCTGTTTTTTTGATGCTCATAATTTTCTTCTGGTGTCATCCATTTTAGATTGCTCCACTTATTATTTAATTTTTCATAATCCAGGTGAGCCACGATGGTTTGGTTGGGTGCATGCGGCGGTAAAAAGTAAGTGGCCACCAGGCGATGAAAAAGTGCATGATAATGTATGGTGCGTTGTTTTACATCATCATCTATTTTTTTGGTGAGATTTTTACGCAGGGTCAGCAGCGTCAACGTAGTGTCCTCAATTATTTGTTTACTTTCATCATTACTAATCTGCAGCTTTAACTTTTTTAACAGTTTATAATATTGCTGACGAAGAAAATCAATTTTTGCCTGCATTTCCGGCGTACGTGGGCTGAACAATTTTAGCCGGAGTATTTTGTAACCATTGATCATAGAACCTTTCAGGATATTGCCATCGGACATTCTATTAAAGGATCTCATCCTGCCATAGTTAGATATTTCCAGCCGGCCATTTTTGATGTACTCCAGGTCAATTTCAATTGTCTTCCATTGTTCATTAAAAAATTCTTTGCTCATTGTTGCTGCTTTTTAAAAAATAAAAAGAAATCAAACAGCCGGATGTAAAGATTGCATGGGGATAAAGGAAATATTTACAATGTTTTGAGATATTCAATTACTGCACTTCTCTCTGCAGGTGATAATTTATCAGCAAAGGTATGTCCATAATTGCCATATCCTTTCAAAGTGGTATTATAAACTTCCGTGCCACCCGGTGCATCTTTGGTTTTATAATTCCACCCCGGTATATCATAATTATATGACGGCTTACTAAAGCTTCTTTGCCAGAATGCAGGCCTGGCCTTACTGTTAAGTACAGCATCCAGTGAAGGTACACTGCCGTTGTGTAAATAAGGCGCTGTAATCCATATGCCATCCAATGGTGGTGCTATGTAACCTCGGTAAGGAACCAACTGTGCAGGATGATCTCCTGTAGTAAACCAACTTTTATTGAACCACTGTACAAACTGCGGATTGGAATAATTTGACGTGTACAAAGCAGAATCTGTTTTAATGATGCTTTCGGGTATCAGCAGGTTGGGATACTGGCCATTGGCACCATAGGTACCGTGGCATTTGGCACAGGTGGCTTCAAATATTTCCTGCCCTGCTGTTGCCTTTGCCTGATTAATGGCCTGTGGAAATTTAGGTGCCTCAATTGAATTTATAAATGCAAGCACATCATTAAAATGTGTATCTACTTCTGCCGCTTCTGCCGTGTCAGTTACCGTTAGTAAATTGCTGGCCATTAAAAACCGGCCAAAATCTCCGCGGCCAAAGCCATTGTAAAACATGCCATGCTTTTTTTTAAGCAGCCACCAGGCAGGTACATCTGTAGGTATTATTTCATCAGGCAGTTCCAGTAAATTTTTATCGCTCCACTGCAGGGTGGCAGGGTCACGGTGAGACACCAGTAATGCTGCAAGACCATCTGCCAGGTTTACACCTTTGGTGCCGGTAATTAATTTTGGTGAAATGATTTTTAACGACGTGATAAAATTTTTTGCTGCATCATATTTTTTTTTCTGATCCCCTTTTAAATTTTTAAGAAAACCTTCTGCTGCCAATGCAATGCCCTGCCGGTTGACGGTAAAATCACTGAAAGAATTACCAAGACCTACCACCAATTTGCCATCAAATAACTGGGCATGACACTGTAGACAATTGGGTGCAACAATCATTTCGCCATTGGGCGCTTTTACTGCAGTAAAATCATGTGGCAAAGAAGCATTGAGGCCGCTACGCTGTAAGTGATTGCTGGTATCTTTTGGCATCCCCAAATTAAAAAACACATAGGGTATGCCGCTCTTTAAATAATCGCCTGTGGTAAGGTAGATATATCCTGCGGCAGCATCGCCTGTGCGCTGTTTGGATGGAGGTATGTAAACCGGTTTTTCATGCTCCAGTAAATCAGTGGTATTGATAAACCCCAGCGACACGATTGCCAAAATTCCTATCATGGACAATTTTTTCATGACTCAATTTACAACAAAACAAATTTTTGATGCAGTATGTTCAGGCATTTGTATTTTCTTTAAGTAACCCGGGGTTGTTGTATTGATTTAAAAGTTGCTTTAAATCATCCAGTGTATTTATTTCATCTGGCTTCTTATCTTTCCGCCAGCGGCTCATTCGGGGGAAACGAAGTGCCACACCACTTTTGTGGCGGTTGCTGGCAGCAATGCCCTCAAAAGCAATTTCAAAAACCAGCTCCGGCTTTACAGTTCTTACAGGGCCAAACTTTTCTATTGAATTTCTTTTTACAAAGGCATCTACCTGCGCAAACTCTTTATCGGTAAGGCCGCTGTATGCCTTGGTAAACGGCACCAGCTTATCCGCATCTTTTACGGCAAAGGTATAATCGGTATACAGGTTGCTTCTTCTGCCATGGCCTTTTTGTGCATATATCATTACTGCATCAATGGTAAGTGCATCTATCTTCCATTTCCACCAGTCGCCGCGGCGGCGGCCTGTCTGATAAGTAGAATTTTTTCTTTTCAGCATCACCCCTTCGCTGCCCATTTCTCTTGAGCCAAGCCTGATATTTTTTAATGCATCCCAGTCTGCTGCCTCTATCAATGGGGAAAGCTGCAGGGCCG
Organism: Chitinophagaceae bacterium; assembly: GCA_043789265.1. GTDB lineage: Bacteria > Bacteroidota > Bacteroidia > Chitinophagales > Chitinophagaceae > Ferruginibacter. Next base: position 4,612 of record JAYWIB010000369.1, on the reverse strand, counting down.
GATGCTGCACTGCTGCGGTAATTTGCTGCAATACATTTCTTCTTTCTTCCATCGGTTTGTTTCTATAGTCTTCGCCATTCAGTTCCAGCAGGTCGTATGCTACAAAACCAACAGGTGCTTCTGTCAATTGTTTTTTAGTGATGTTCTTTCTGCCTATTCTTGTTTGCAGCAATGCAAAGGGCATGGGCTTTATCAATGTGCCTGTACTGCTGCTGTAGAGTGTAATAATTTCTCCATCAAGCACAATGCCATCAGGCAACAAATCTTTTAATGGATGATATTCAGGAAACTTATCCGTTACCAGTTCTTCGCCGCGGCTCCATACAAACAATTCGTTGTTGCGTTTTATAATTTGTCCACGTATGCCATCCCATTTCCACTCTGCCTGCCACTCATTGATATTACCCAATGCGGCTACATCATCCTCCACCGCATAGGCCAGGTAAAAGGGATAGGGCTTTGATGCATCTGAATCTGCACCTGTATCTCCCAATAACTCTTCTGCAGAAATGTTTGCAGGATTCCAGTTGCCACTGATGCGGTGAGCAATAAGTGTAGCAGGCTTATTCAATGTTTTTGCCAATGCATTTACCATTACCTGCCTGCTAACCCCAATTCTAAATCCGCCTGTGATGAGTTTATTAAAAACAAATTTTTCTAACTGATTAAACCGCTGCCAGCACTGGAGTATAAAGTTTTTCTTTACAGTTTCTTCCGCTTTTTCCAGTTCAATAAATTTTTCGAGGTACCAGCTAAGGGTGTTATTTTCTTGGGATGAATTTTCTATTGCTGTATCGGGTAAAAGGAGTGCAATGGTTTCTCCTAAATCGCCTGCAGTATGGTAGCATTCATCAAACAACCACACAGGCAGGCCCGTAATTTCAAGACACCAGTTTTGCAGCAGCCTGCTGTTGACAATCCGTTTAGGCCGCCTGCCGCTGAAGATGGCAATTACCCATACCATATCTTTTGGCGCAGCAGCAGCAAAGTATTGCTGCAGTGCCGACAGCTTATCATTTGTTTTGGTACTGGTACCTACTTTATTTACAAGTTCAGCAAAAGCCTGCATAATTTATTCAGTGTTTATCATTGTACCTGTTTCTGTTATTTCATTTATTTGCTCCTCTGGTGCCACTTCACTTTCCGGTGCCGGTATTTCTTCATCATCTTCTGTACCATAGGCTGTTTTTACTTCGGCAGCTTCAATGCCCTGTTCATTCAGGTAGCGGCTAAAGGCGGATTGAAAGCCATGCGTTACAAAAACTTTTTGTGCACCTGTAGCCTTTACCGCAGCCAGCAATCCTTGCCAGTCTGCATGGTCGCTTAGTGCGAAGCCTGCATCCACATTTCTTCTTCTTGCGTTACCCCTTACCTGCATCCAGCCGCTGCATATACCTACGCTGTATGGCAAAAATTTTTTCATCCATGGTGTACCATCGGCACTTGGCGGCGCTACAATGATGCTGCCCTTATATAATTCTTTTGCTGCATTGGCTTCCACCCTTTGCACCTTAGGCAACTGCCACCCGTGCTGCTGCAATATCTGCTGTACATTGTATACAGCACCATGTGCAAAAATGGGTAAGCCGGTTGCAGCAAGTGCAGGCAAAATGCGCTGTGCCTTGCCCAGACTGTATGCTATCAGCACACTCGTTTTTTGTGCTGCATTGTTTTGCAGTATCCAGTCTTGTATACTGCTAAAAATATCTGCCTGTTTTTTCCATTGATAAATGGGCAGGCCAAATGTAGACTCTGTAATAAATGTGTGGCACTGCACCGGCTCAAATGCTGTACTGATGCCATCATCTTCAGTTTTATAATCGCCGCTCACCACCCATACTTCACCTTTGTACTCTACCCGTACCTGTGCCGACCCAATTATATGTCCGGCCGGATGCAAAGAAATTTTTACATCATTGATAAAGGTGGTTTCATTCCAGTCAACACTTTGGTATGGATGAGTACCCAAGCGCAATTGTAACAACGGTTTGGTAAGATGATGACACAAATAACTGCTGCTGCCTGCCCTTGCATGATCGCTGTGTGCATGTGTGATGATGGCTTTGTTTACAGGCCGCCACGGATCAATGTAAAAATCTCCGGCAGAGCAGTACAAACCTTTATCAGTAAAATCAATCAATGCCATAGGTGCAAAATATTGTTATCAACAAAAAAGAATATAAAAAGTTATGGGCAAAAACGGGGTTTTATAAAATATATATTTCAAACATTCGGCCACATTGCTAATAATGAAGTGTGTCGGAACACGCAGGACATATCGCTCCTACGGAGCTTTACCAGCCTTATTTACTTTTCTACTGACATGTCGCCCTTACAAAGCTTTATACCGACTATACTAAATAGTCCAAACACTTTTCTGTCGGCATAATACCATCTAAAATTTCCACGTCCTTCGGACTACTTAGTAAATCAAGATGGTATTTCTTGTGTTAGACATAATCACAAGAAATACTTATCAACCGCTTACGGGGTTGGGCAGCGTAAAATTTATTTACCAGATGAGAGGCAAGAAGCAAGAAATAAAAAATGGAAAACGGATGATGCGGATGTAGCAGATAAAAGCGGATTTATTATTCAAACTTTACCAGGCCTTGTACATAGTACCATTGAGGATACGTACAAAATATAAATGCTTGTTTTCAAAATAATCAGGAATGGTATTTCCTTTATTCAGCATCACCGGTTTAAAATTATACTCGGTATATATTTTTATGCCTTTGTCATTCAGGTTGCTCATTATGTCATGGGGATGTTTTGCCAGCAGGCGGGTAAAAAGCTGTACACATTCAAAACCTTTAAAAGCCATATCAGAAGGCTTTGTAAACAATTTAGTTTCGTAGCCGTTCATGAGCATGCGGCTGTATTCATCTGCTTTTGCATTAAAATAAGGTGTGGTAAAATACACAGGAAAATCTTCAAACACCTCTTTTTTCATCAGGTCTTTAAATCCATACCAGTTGGGCATTCCAATTAAGGTAAGCGGATATTTTTCGTATAAACTCCGGCAAGCTTTGCTGAGTTTTATGGCAAAATCTTCATCCAGCGAGCCACCAATAATTACCGTTTGCCTGTTACTGTCAATGCCCTGTTTTTTAAAATAAGCAGGAGAGATGGTACTGTCGAAATTTATCGTTTGTATCGGTAGCAGGGGTTTGCCTTCCTGCCCGTTCAATGCTTTAAAATAGGCAGCCACTTTATCTTCCTGCGATCCTTTCTTCCGGCATAAAAATATTTTATCTGTACCATGATTCTGCAGCAGGTAACTATAGATGCCTTCGCAATGCGCTTTTAAAGTAGCATTCATCAACACCACAAACGGATTAGCTGTAACGCCGCCATCATTGGGATAGGTAGCAGAAATAAAAGGGATATTTTTTGTAAGGGCAAAGTCGGCCAGTTGCTTATACTCCACGTCTTTTACTGCACCAATCAGTAAGTCCAGGGTGTCTATCCGCTTATTTTTTATAAGCGCAGGCAACGGAGTTGTGTATGATTTGGTGTCGTATATATAAGCATCTACGTGTACATGCTCCAGCTTTAACGAGTCAAGCGCTATCTGTACCCCATTGATAAAGTCAACCGAAGGAGAAATAAATTTAGGCACGCCTTCTTTGTACCTGAAATTACCGGTGGTGCTAAAAACTGAATCCAGGTAAAGCGGAGCAAATATGCCCACCCTGATCGTTTTAAACACAGGTAAGCTATCGGCCCGGTCAGGCTGCGGTGTGGCAGCCCATATATTGGCTGCAATAAAAAGCTGTACGACTAAAAATATTTTTTTCATCATTTATTAAAACGAAATGTCAAATTATAAATTCACACCCAAACATTATTTGCAGCTTTCAGTTATTTTTTTAAAAATTAAGATTTAAAAAAACTACTGTAATAATTTATCATTCCCATTCAATAGTAGCCGGGGGCTTGCTGCTGATATCATACACCACCCTATTGATGCCACGAACATTGTTGATTATTTCATTTGAAATATCAGCCAAAAAATCATAAGGTAAATGTGCCCAGTCTGCCGTCATGCCATCTACAGAAGTTACCGCCCTTAGTGCAATGGTAAACTCATATGTTCTTTCATCACCCATTACCCCCACACTCTTTACCGGCAGTAAGATGGTACCCGCCTGCCAAACCGTTGCATACAACCCTGCTTTTTTAAGTCCGTTGGTGTAAATGGCATCCGCATCCTGCAATAACCGTACTTTTTCGGGGGTAATATCGCCGAGTATACGTATGCCCAGGCCCGGCCCCGGAAAGGGATGCCTGTACAGCATTTCGTAAGGTATGCCCAGCTCCAGCCCTACTTTTCTTACCTCATCTTTAAACAGCGCACGCAGTGGTTCTACCAGCGACAGTTTCATTGTGGCCGGCAGTCCGCCTACATTGTGGTGAGATTTGATGGTGACCGACGGACCATGTACCGACAGTGATTCAATCACATCCGGATAGATGGTACCCTGCCCCAGGAAGTCAATGTTTTCTATCCGGTGAGCCTCCTGATCAAATATTTCAATAAAGCCGCCACCAATGATTTTACGTTTTTCTTCGGGATCAGTTTTGCCGGCAAGGCTTGTATAAAAAT
>JAYWIB010000368.1:0-2871 GCA_043789265.1 Chitinophagaceae bacterium | reverse complement strand
GCAGGTATCAGCCTCCTGTTAAATGAGCAAACTTTATCACACAAAAAGCAGCGATAAATTTTTACAAAAGCAAAATATGACCATGGGAAAGAAAGAAAAAATCCGTGAGGTCATGCAAACATACTGTGAATTATTGGGAGCGTAAAATTTGAGGATAAAAAATTATGCAAAAGAGAGAAAATTAAACAGGGATGCAGATAAATCCTCTCCCCTTAATAAATATTTAAATCAGCCTGTATTAAAATAACATTTAAACATTTACTTTCTTAGTTTTGTTTCTAAAATTCAGCAAGGCGCTTTACCTGCTTTTTACTTGAAAATTCTTAATCTAACATATCAATCAATTAATTTTTTATGGGTGTAATTAAAAATGGTTTTAAGGCAAAGGCAGACCAGGTAAGCATTGAGATAAAGGATATGCTGAAAGAGCATGGCAACAAAAAGATAGGGGAGGTTACCCTCAGCCAGATATATCAGGGCATGCGGGGCATTACCGGCCTGGTAACCGAAACCTCCCTGCTGGATGCACAGGAAGGCATTCGTTTTCGTGGCTACACCATTCCCGAGCTGCAGCAAAAATTACCAAAAGCACCCGGCGGTACAGAGCCATTGCCCGAAGGATTGTTTTACCTGATGCTGATGGGCAAACTGCCGGCAGAAGAAGATGTAAATCACATCACATCAGTATGGCAGCGCCGCAGCCATGTGCCGAGCCATGTTTTTAATACCATCGAAGCGCTGCCAATAAATACACATCCCATGACCCAATTTGTGGTGGCCATTATGGCGCTGCAAACCGAAAGCAGTTTCGCAAAAAAATATGCGGCGGGCATGAGTAAAAAAGATTACTGGGATGCCACTTTTGATGACTCAATGGATTTGATTGCCCGCCTGCCAAGGGTGGCTGCATATATATACAGGCGCAAATATAAATTTGGCGACCATATACAACCCAATGGACTGCTGGACTGGGCAGGCAATTTTGCACATATGATGGGGTTTGAGAATGAAGGTTTTAAAGAGCTGATGCGTTTATATATGACGATACACGCCGACCACGAGGGAGGCAATGTATCTGCACACGCCACACACCTGGTGGGCTCTGCACTCAGCGATCCATATCTTTCTTTTGCTGCCGGTATGAACGGGCTTGCAGGTCCGCTACACGGCCTTGCCAACCAGGAAGTAATAAAATGGATTTTTGAAATGAGGGAGCAGCTTGGTGTGGAGGCCCCTTCAAAGGAACAGATAGAAGAGTATGTAAAAAAAACGCTGAGCGAAGGAAAAGTAGTGCCGGGCTATGGCCATGCAGTGCTTCGCAAAACAGACCCACGCTTTACCGCACAAATGGAATTTGGTAAAAAACATTTACCCGATGATCCGCTGGTAAAAACTGTGTGGAACATTTACGATGCGGTGCCGCCACTGCTGCAGTCGCTGGGCAAAATAAAAAACCCCTGGCCAAATGTGGATGCACACAGCGGTGCTTTGCTGGTGCATTACGGTATGGTGGAATATGAATTTTATACCGTGCTGTTTGGTGTGTCTCGTGCCTTAGGTGTATTGGCAAGTCTTTGCTGGGACAGGGCTTTGGGCTTTCCGCTGGAGCGGCCAAAATCGGTGACCACGGATCTGGTAAAACTGTGGCTGGATGGCAAAGATGAAATTTGGGGAGATTAATACTTTTATTACAATAGATGAAGCCCGTCAACACCGGGTTTTTTATTATTTTGCCTTCCTAAACTAATTATGTGAATAAAAAAATCATTCCACTGTGCGTTGCCACCTTTGTAACTGCATGCTTATATGCACAGCCAAAAAAAACTACAGCCGTACCGGTTAAAAGCAATCCCCACCTGAAAGTTTTTAATCAATCCATTGCAAGTGGTGATGCGGCCACTGCCATCACTGCATTGAATTATTTTATTACCGAACAAGGCAGCCAGACTAACTACGCCGATACGCTGGCCATATTGTATATGCAGGAAGGCTTATTTGCCCAATGCTATTACTGGAGCAATAAAAGACTGGCAGAAAAACCTGAAGACAATATGCTGATGGAATTAAAAGGAGTATGCCTCGATAAACTCAACCAGCCAAAAGAAGCCATTGATATTTTCGAAAAATTATTTAAAAGAACACAAAGCCCCTACCACGCCTACAAACTGATGGAACTGCAGTATGCCATTAAGCGCCTGGCCGAATGCCTTGCTACCGCTCAGGCTGCTGAAAAACTTACTTATAAACCCGAGTTTTTAATGACCTACAATGTGGGTCAGCAATCAGGGCGTACTTACCTGCAGGCAGGTGTGCACAACATACATGCACTGGCACTGTACGACCTTGATAAAAAAGCGGAAGCAAAAGTATATTTTGAAAAAGCACTGGCGCTGGATTCTACTTTTGCCCTGGCAAAACAAAATCTGGAAGCCATGAAATCGCTGGAGGCAGGCGGCGGAAAAACTACAGAACCCGGCAGCAATGCACCGATGACTTCACCGGCCATTAAACCAAACTAAAAATAATTTTTTTCATCTGTGATTGCCTATATATTTGCAATCCAGTAAAAAAAGGGGGGTTAGCTCAGTTGGCTAGAGCGCTTGCATGGCATGCAAGAGGTCGTCGGTTCGACCCCGATACTCTCCACAAAAGCTGTCGTAAAAAGGCAGCTTTTTTATTGCAGAAAATGCAACTGAACCCTGCTTCACGTTCTGACCTGCGGTACCGACCATGTGTGGCTGTACCCGGTGGATACCGCAGATCAAACCGGCTTTTTGTTCATTTAAAAAAGTAAGATTCGGTTTTGCAGCAATAGCTAACGGGGAACGAAATGCAAATGCAGGATCGCATTTCAAACTGCGGCAGGACTTT
>JAYWIB010000367.1:0-2875 GCA_043789265.1 Chitinophagaceae bacterium | reverse complement strand
AAAAATTAATACAGCCTTCAATAATTGCTGCTATCCCAATCAATTAAATTCAAATACTGAAAAAAACAATCCCTGATAAAATGAAAGTAATAAAATTTTTCCTGTGTATATTAATTACACAATGTGCCTGCTTACTTTGTGCCGCACAGTTTGAAATTACCCATACACTTTGTGAAAACAGCATTAATCCCATAGGGCTGGATATTTTGAACCCTCAATTTAGCTGGCAGTTAAAATCAACAGTAAGAAATACGATGCAAACAGCTTACGAAATAAGGGCTGCAGAGCAAGCAGCCGATTTAAATACAAATACAAATCTTGTTTGGAAAACTGGTAAAATAATGACTGACCAGTCACTGCATGTTCAGTATAAAGGAACGCCCCTGCAATCGGCAAAAAAATATTTTTGGCAGGTAAAGGTTTGGGACAATTATGGCAACGCCACGGCATGGAGTAAGCCTGCATTTTGGCAAATGGGTTTACTACAATTAACAGACTGGAAAGCCAAGTGGATACAGGCTGGGTATGCAGAGGATACGCTGTTGCGGCCCACCCCTTTGTTAAGGAAAGCATTTACAGCAGCAAAAAAAATTAAAAATGCCACGCTCTTTATTACCGCTCATGGCTTATATGAAACATTTATAAATGGCCGGCGCATTGGTGAAGCATATCTTACGCCGGGATTTACAAGTTTTAATAAACGATTGCAGTACCAGGTGTATGATGTCTCAACATATTTGCAGCAGGGAAAAAATGCTGTAGGCGTTGCTCTCGGTAATGGCTGGTACCGTGGTAAACTTGTTTGGGAAGGCAGGAGCGATTTTTATGGCAATGATGTATCACTTTTATATCAGCTAAACATTGTTTACGCAGATGGTACATCAGAAGATATTATTTCTGACGGAAGCTGGAAATCATCAACCGGTGCGGTGCTCAATTCAGAAATTTATCATGGCGAAACCATAGATGCAGGATTAGAAAAAGCAGGATGGCATACACCGGCTTATGACGATGCAGGATGGAGCGGTGTAAAAACAGTATCGTTCAGTAATAAAAATTTAACAGCCACTATCAACGAACCAGTAACCAAACATGAAGCATTTAAACCCGTAAAAATATTTACCACACCGCTTGGTGAACGGGTAATTGATTTTGGACAAAATCTCGTGGGCTTTGTTCAGGTAAAAGTAAAAGGGAAAGCAGGTGATAAAATCGTTATTTACCATGCAGAAGTATTAGATAAAGCAGGCAATTTCTACACAGCCAATTTAAGGTCAGCCCGGCAAATGAATACGTACATTTTAAAAGGGAACATTGATGAAATATTTCAGCCGCATTTTACATTTCAGGGCTTCAGGTATATTAAAATAGAAGGATATGCAGGAGAACTTAAACCGGAAAATTTTACAGCGGTTGCATTATACAGCGATTTGAAACCCACCGGTACTTTCACCACATCCAGTGCGTTGTTAAATCAATTGCAGCATAATATTCAATGGGGGCAAAAAGGAAACTTTCTGGACATCCCCACCGATTGTCCGCAAAGAGATGAACGCCTCGGCTGGACAGGCGATGCACAGGCATTCAGCCGTACCGCCGCATTCAATATGGATGTGAATAATTTTTTTAGAAAATGGCTGAAAGATTTGGCGGCAGACCAATTGCCCAATGGCAGTGTGCCTTTTGTAATACCGAATGTACTGGGCACAGACGCTGCAGGCTCGGCAGGCTGGGCCGATGCAGCCAATATTATACCATGGAACATGTATCTGGCCTATGGCGATAAAAGAATGTTGGAGGAACAATACTCAAGCATGAAAGCATGGGTAGGCTTTATGGAAAGCAAATCAAAAAATGATTTATGGAATACCGGATTTCATTTTGGCGACTGGCTTTTTTACAGGCCTGATGATGACAATGATGGCAGATCTGCCATCACCGATAAATATTTAATAGCGCAATGTTTTTATGCACACTCCACACAGTTATTAATAAATGCTGCGGCAGCTTTAAATAAAAAAGATGATGTGCAGCAATATGCAGACCTGCTTATAAAAATAAAAAATGCTTTTGTAAAGGAATATGTTACTGCTGGCGGCAGGATGGTTTCTACTTCTCAAACAGCGTATGTACTGGCTTTAAATTTTGATATGCTGCCGGATAACTTAAGAACGGCTGCAGCAGAAAGGTTAGTGGCCATTATCAAAGATTACAATTATCACCTTACCACAGGCTTTCTTGGCACTCCTTACTTATGTGATGTGCTGAGCCGGTTTGGATATTATGATGTTGCTTATACATTACTTATGCAGGAAACCTATCCTTCGTGGCTGTATCCTGTAAAAATGGGTGCCACCACTATTTGGGAACGATGGGATGGTTTAAAACCCGACAGCAGTTTTCAATCTGCCGGTATGAACTCGTTCAATCATTATGCTTATGGTGCTATTGGCGACTGGATGTACAGGGTACTAGCGGGCATTGACACCGATACAGGAACAGACGGTGTGGGATATAAAAAAATAATCATCAGGCCGGCAATTAGCGGCAAAATTGTAAATGAAAATAACGGTAACTCTTCCTGGGATAAAATGCCGGGGCTTGAAAGCGCAAAAAAATCAACAGCAAGTTTAGACAGTGTATCTGCAAACTTGCAAACCTATTATGGTAAGGTAAGCAGCGCCTGGAAAATAAAAAACGAACAGGTGATAATAGATGTTGAAATACCAGTTAATACAACAGCGCTCATTTATCTGCCTGCAGTAAAACCTGAAACAATCATGGAAGGGGGCGTATTGATTTCATCTGCCAAAAAGGATATTAAAGTAAAAGGTACACAAGGCAACAGCACGGTGGTGCAGACAGGTTCCGGCTC
>JAYWIB010000366.1:0-2884 GCA_043789265.1 Chitinophagaceae bacterium | reverse complement strand
TTGTAGTCTTGTCATACTCTTCCGTAGAAGGAGAAAGTATTTCAAATAATACAGCAGGATTAAGTATTGTATCAAATTCCTTGTCAATAAAAGATGGCTCGCCGCAAATTATTACTGAATCGGGATAAGTGTAGAAAGACTTTAATTGTGTATAAACCCTTAAATCACTCCCAAAAATATTACATCCTTTTCCTTTAAGATGCATTCCAATGTCTCTTAATAAAATTGCGGCTATCTGACTATGCTCAAATGAGGCGACTGACATGGCAATAATTTCGCCACGGTAATATTCGTTCTTTGTTTTCGACATTCTTTCCAATGTTAAAAACTCTTCTTCACTGTAAAATTTGCGCAGGCTTACCGGCATTTCTTTATTTTAAAATTACAAACTTTCAATTCAGCTTCATTAATAATTTTTTTACCAGGCGGTAGTTTACAGTAACAGACAAGGCCAGTAACAGCATGGCCGCAAGCACTACAGTCCAGTGAATAAAAGCGGGTAAATCATCTCTGCCCTTCATGGCAGACTGCTGAAAAATCCATTGAAATAAAGCTGTAAATACAAGGGCTAATACTACAATAATAATGTATACCGGTATCCATTTTTTTGCTACGGTGCGGCTGAGCCAGTTGGGTGAATATCCCAGTGTGAGCAGCAACTGGAGGTTATCTTTACTGCGGGCTATCATCAATTGCAGGTAAAAAGAAAATAACACCATTGCCAGCAAAATTACCAATGCACCAAATCCTGAAAGTCCGCTTACGATGGCCTGCAATATTTGTTTTACACGTCCGAATTTTGTTTTGTCTTTATTGACACTGTAATTTTTTTGTTGTAAAAAATTAAGTAGTTCCGGACTGTTGGCATCTTTAGTTTTTAAAAAAACACGGGATGGATTTAATTTGTTGGTATTGCCGAATTTTTTATTTGCCCACTCTAAAAAATTGACAGGTACCAGTACAGAATTGATGCGATCGCTTAAGCCCACCACATGGCCTTTAAAAATATGTACGGTGCCATCGGCAGCATAGCACTCTAACTGCACCATCAATGCCGATACACTTTTGGCGGAAAATTGCGGCAGATCTTTACTCGGTGCAAACACGGTATTATACAGCTCCAGGTAATCTGCAGCCATTATCACAGGGATAACATCCTGTCCTTGCCGCCAGGTAAAATCTGCAGGTATGGTGTCAATAAAACTATTGTCGAGCGACTCAAGAAAAAGATCGGTAGTAAAAGGCAGTACACTGCTGCCAGTTGCTTTTACTAAAAATTTATTGGCAAGCAATGGCGTGGCCGCTTCAATGGCGGGTTGTTTTTGTAATTCTTCTACCTCCGCAGTGCTAAAGCTGTGGTCATCTGCCATGTTTTCGTTGGTGATTATTTTCGTTACCGAAATATAATCATAGCCATCCTGCTTTGGATTTTTATCTTTTAATAAATGATTGATGTTAATATACATTTGAATGCAGCAAAGCAATAAAAGAACGCCCACACCAAGCCCTGTATAACTTAGCAGCCGGGATAAGCGGTTTTGTTCTGCTGATAATAAAGGGGAAATGTGTTTATAAGAAAGCGGCATGTAATGAAGTCGTTTTTTTTTATTTTTTCAATAAAAATTATTCTTGCAGTTTGTATTTTTTAAGCAGCTTACAGATTTTTACACAACATAAAAAATTCAGTAAGCTTTACCATTTTCCATCTATTTATAAATACAAGGTGGATGCAGCGTTGAATGCTTCTATTTTTCTAAGATCTGCCAGGATGATAGAAGCATTTCTGGCGGCTGCTTCTTCATGTATCATTTGCATCGCTATACTCCGGTTGCTGTCGTCTAAGTGGCTGAAAGGTTCATCCAGCAATAAAAAATCAAAAGGCTGCAACATAGAGCGTATGATGGAAATTCTTTGCTGCTCGCCATAGCTGCATGTTTTGCAAAGTTTATCCAGCTTGTTTTCAATACCCAGTTTTTGTGCCATCGCCACGATGGGATTGGTAGCATGGTAAGGCAACAGCAATCTTTTTATTTCAAGATTTTGCCACACCGTTTGTTCGGCAAACAATCTTAAATCCTGAAACACAATGCTAATATGCTGCCTGCGCAACACACTAAATTTTTCTGCATCAAACTGACTGATGTTATCTGCATCGTACAAAATGGATCCATTGTAATCTTTTCTCAATCCATATAAAAAATGAATGAGAGAAGTTTTGCCGCTGCCGCTCGGCGCAATAATGTGTACATGTTCACTGGCGTTTAACTTAACATCCTGCCCCCACACACCCGAACGGGCTGTTTTTTCTTTTTCTAAAAAAACCGGGTGTACATTCCTGAGAAAAATCTGCATGAGATAAAAGTTAAAAATAAAACTGCCATCAAATGCGGATGGCAGTTTTTTAAAACATACAAAATTATTTTAAGGGCGGCAGACTGTCGCTGGCATTAAAATCTTCGAAGGCCATGCGCTCTGCTTTTTCCTGCTGTTTCTTTTGCTGGTAAAGCTGGCTGAGCTTTGCTGCGTATTGGTTCAGTTGCTTCAGGCTGTTTACAGTTTTATCCAGCAGGTTTATTTCAACAGATTGTGTCATTACTTCTCCATCCATGGCGCCGCCTTTCCACTGTATATTGTCCCACATTTTAAGCGATGCATCATAAGCCACTTTGGCTGCAGAGTCCAGGGCTGCTTCCTTTTCGAACGACCGGAGCAGCGACTGAATATTTATATAACCGCCAAAAGGTTCACCAGAAATTTTATCTATAAATTCAGCAGCCGAAGCGGCGCTGTTCAAAAATTTATCTGCATTTTCTTTTGTATTGCTGATGGAAAAATAGGTGCCATTGCTGCTGTATTGAAAAGGCGCACTGTTGGGATTTAAAAA
>JAYWIB010000365.1:0-10227 GCA_043789265.1 Chitinophagaceae bacterium | reverse complement strand
TCGATCGCATTACAGATGGCTTTCTGGTGCTGGACAGGCATTTAACATTTACGTTTGTAAATAAAAAAGCCGGTGAAACACTGGGCTACCGCCCAATTGACATGGTAGGTAAAAATATATTTACAGGCTTTCCTGAATCGGTGAGTGAAAATTTTAATCAGGCCTGTTTAAAATCATTCAAGGATCAGCAGCATTGCTTTTTCGAAAACCATTACACCCCCCTTGATATCTGGATTGAAAATGATATTTATCCTTCGCCGGACGGTTTATCCGTGTTTTTTAAGGACGTTACTTTTAAAAAGAAAACAGAACTGGCCTTAAGAGAAAGTGAGGCGCATTACCGGCACCTGATTGAGCACATGCATGCTGGCGTAGTGGTACATGCAGCCGATTCATCTATTGTATTAAGTAATCACGAAGCATTAAAACTGCTGGGGCTCACAGACATCAACGGTAAAAATGCATTTGCACCCGAATGGAATTTTGTAACATCTGATGGAAAAAAAATGCAGGTGGATGATTATCCGGTAATGAGGGTGATTCAATCGGCCAAGCCTTTAAAAAACTTTGTGGTGGGTATTGATTCTTCCGCCAATAAAAACCGTACATGGGTGCTGGTGAATGCTTTTCCTGAATGGGACAGCTTTATGAAACTGAAACAGGTGGTGGTAACTTTTGTAGACATTACAGACAGAAAAAAAATTGAAGAAGAATTAAAACACCGGGAGGAAATATTAAACCGTGCCCAAAATATAGCCAAAATAGGAAGCTGGGAATTTGAGGTAAAAACAAAATCATTAACATGGTCCAAAGAGCAATACAGAATTTTTGAGATGGAAGATTATACGGGCAACTTACTTTTTGAAGATTATAGAAAAAAGTTTGACCCTGCTGATCTGGAAAAGCTGGACACGATGATGAAAAGGTCACTGGAAACAGGTGAAAATTTCAGCATTGATCATCATATTGTTTGTAAAAATGGCACACTAAAAAATATTTTGGGTATAGGAGAAGTGGTAAGAGACGAACAGGGAAACATCACCGGCCTTAAAGGTACAGGGCAGGACATTACCCAAATAAAAAAAACAGAAGAACGGTTGCAAAAGTCCTATGAAGAAATACGGCAGCTTGCCACCCACCTGCAAAGTATAAGGGAAGATGAACGCACCAGCATGGCACGGGAAATTCATGATGAGCTGGGGCAGCAGTTAACGGGCCTCAACATGTATATATCCTGGCTCAATAAAAAAATTCATCCGCAGGATGGTGAAATAAAAGAAAAATTTTCCAGCACCATTCAGTTAATTGAAGATACAGTAAAATCCGTCCGCCGCCTTTCCACCAAACTAAGGCCAAGTATGCTGGACGATTTGGGTTTAACAGCAGCCATGGAGTGGCAGGGCATTGAATTTGAAAAACGTTCGGGCATACAAACAAACATGATAAATTTAACACGGAACATGAATGTGCCGGCAGAAATTGCCACCGGTGTTTTCAGAATATTTCAGGAAAGCCTTACCAATGTAGCCCGCCACGCTGAAGCAAAAAATGTAACTGCCACACTGGAAATAAAAAATGACATGCTTACCCTCACCATTTCTGACGATGGCAAAGGCTTTATACTGGACGAAATTGGCAGTAAAAAAACGCTTGGCCTTTTTGGTATGAAAGAAAGAGCGATGGTAATGGGCGGCACTTATGAAATAAATACATCACCCGGCGAAGGCACTATTGTATCAGTAAGTATTCCATTGAATAAATATTTGTAAACATGAAAAGAATCCTGATTGCAGACGATCATACCGTAGTAAGAAAAGGCCTGCGCCAGATACTGGCCGAAGAATTTACCAATGCAGTAATTAACGAAGTGGCCAATGCAGATGAACTGATAAAAAAAGTGATTAAAGAAAAATGGGATATTGTAATTTCTGACTTAACCATGCCGGGAAAAAGCGGGCTGGAGGCGCTGCAGGAAATAAAACAAATAGATCCGCATCTGCCTGTTTTAATCTTAAGCATTCATCCCGAAGAACAATATGCCATACGGGTACTGAGAGCCGGTGCATCCGGATATTTAAGTAAAGATACCGCCCCCGATGAACTGGTTACTGCCGTACACCGGGTATTGCAGGGCAAAAAATACATAACACTTTCCATAGCAGAAAAAATTGCCAATTCATTTTTAATTGATAAAGAAAAAATGCTGCATGAAACACTCAGCGACCGGGAACTGAATGTTTTTAAAATGATTGCTTCAGGCAAATCTGTATCCGAAATTGCAGACAAGCTTTCGCTGAGTGTAACTACAGTAAGTACGTACCGATCCCGTATACTTACAAAAATGAATTTGAAAACCAATGCCAGCCTTACTTTATATGCAGTGGAATATGGGCTGATGTAAAAGATTAAGTGCAGATGAAGCACCAACAGAATGTCTACATCACGTAGTATAAATACTACAGCAAATAAATCTTATATACTATTGTTGCAACAACAAATATATTTTTACTTTGTACATCCCGCTTTTAGTTTCACATATTACAGAAAAACCCGTATAACATTTGAAGTAGCTTTGTGATGTTGTTTTGGTAATTAAATTTTTGCAAAGCTATTGTTGCTTACCACACAAGAATTCCCTGTCTGGGTTCGAAAGAATTCAGACATTTATTTTTTTATCCATTGATGAAATACTTACCTGTAAATTCTTTCGATGGCATCCCTGTATTTTTCCATAATCACTTTGCGCTTGAGTTTGAGCGTCGGTGTAAGTTCACCGCTGTCGATGGTCCATTCATAGGGCAGCAGTTCAAAGCGTTTTATTTGCTCTACATGATTAAAAAATTTATTAAAGCTGTCAATCAATTCCCTGTACAGCTCCAGCACTTTTGGATTGTTTACCGCATCTTCATTTGTTACAAAGGGTATTCCTTTTTGATGCATCCATTCTTTAAGGTTAGGCATAGAAGGCACTATCAATGCGCCCACAAATTTTTGCTCAGCGCCCACCACCATCATCTGCTCTACAAACGGCGATTCTTTCATCTTGTTTTCAATAGGCTGCGGTGCTACATATTTACCGCCGCTTGTTTTAAACAGTTCTTTTTTACGATCTGTTATTTTAAGATACTTACCCTCTTCAAACACACCTATATCCCCCGTATGCAGCCAGCCATTGATGATAGTTTCAGCATTTAAATCAGGGCGCCTATAATAGCCCATCATTACACTGGGGCCCTTTACACAAATTTCTCCATCATCCTCCAGCTTTACTTCCTGCCCATTGAGTACTACCCCCACTGTGCCAAACTTAGTACCGCCGGGTCGGCGGCAGTTTACACTTATTACGGGGCTGTTTTCTGTGGGGCCATAGCCTTCGTAAATCGGAATCTTTGCGGCACTAAAAATGCGTATCAGCCTTACCTGGCAGGCCGCACCTCCGGTAATAATCATTTCCACATTGCCGCCCAATGCTTCCCGCCATTTACTAAAAATAATCTTGTTGGCAATGGCCAGTTGTGCATTATACCAAATGCCCTTGCTTTTTCTATTGTCATACTCATCACCCAATGCCACTGCCCAGTCAAAGAGTTTACGCCTGGCGCCTTTCAGCTCTGCCCCTTTGGCCATTATTTTTTCATACACTTTTTCCAGCAGCCGTGGCACTGTGGCAAACAGGTTGGGCTTTATTTCCTTTAAATTATCGGCAATGGTTTCCAGGCTTTCTGCATAATAGATAGAAATACAACTGCAGATGTAGATATAAGAAACCATCCGCTCAAAAATATGATTGAGCGGCAAAAAACTCAATGACCTGCTGTTTATATTTTGTTCAAAGGGAAATGAACTTACAGAATTCAGCACATTGCTTACAATATTGCGGTGGCTCAGCATTACACCCTTTGGAAAACCTGTGGTACCGGATGTATATATAATGGTGGCGCAATGATGTGACTTAATGCTACTTTTTATTTTTTCCAGTTGCTCAAAGTCTTCCGCAGTGGCAAGTGCTAAAATGGTATCCCATTTTACAGCGCCGGGTAAATCATCAAATGAATAAATGTTTTCCAGCGAAGGTACCCTGCTTTTAATACTTTCTGTTTTGGATAAAATATCATCGCCACTTACAAAAGCCATTTTCACGGCAGCATCATTAAAAATAAATTCCATCTCATTTACATTGGTGGTGGGATAAATGGGACAAAGCAATGCGCCTATCTGCTGGCAGGCCATGTCCAGTATCAGCCACTCCGGCCTGTTTTTACTGACGAGGGCAATCTTATCCTGCCGTTCTACGGAAAGATCGTTGCCGCTTACACCCATATGCAGCAAACCGGCACTCAGCCTGTTTACCGTATCACTCACCCATTGTGTGCTGTGCAGTTTCCATTCTCCATTTTCCTTACCAGCAAGCATATCCGGCTTAGCACATGTGTTCAGTTGGTATTGTAAAAAATCGAATATTCTTGATTGATCATTCATGGCAAGCTGTATGGTGGCTGGTTATTAATAATCCTGTGTATATACCTGCTATCTAAGATAAATAAAAAAAAGCCATCACAAAAAATAAGTGAGGGCTTAAATGTTTTCCGTGAAAAAAATTCTGCTAATAAAGAGGATATTTTTAATCAAAATAATTAATGATAGTATTGCCCTTGTGGAATTTTAAAAATTCTACCTTTTTGAAAGCGGGTAAATTCATTGTATTCCGTGGCATGAGTGGCCGTCCAGTTTTGATAGGCAGAAAGATTTTCCACCGAAGCAAACAACCATTGATTGTATGCTTCAAAACTGCCATCCTGCAGCAACTGCCGCTGCTGCTCAAATAAGCGATATGGAAAGCTGGCTGCATTTTCATTAAACCAGTCCAGGATAAAACGGGTGCGTATCATTACCAGTGTTTCTGCATTAATGCCCCGGGCAGCCACCCCGCTTTGCTTGTTCATTATCTGCAGCACGGCCTGAGCAAACTTGTTATTGTCCACATTTATTTTTGTAAGGTCTGTTTCGGTAAATAATTTTTTGTACCCCTGCAGCAAGATGCTTTTTATTTCCGGCGTACGGTTTCCAAATGGCTCCATATTTACAAATATTTCACCATATAAAAGGCCCCATATTCTGTCGGTGGTGAGGTAATAATATTTACTGGCATTGTAATAATTTTTAGAAAAGCCGGCATCCACTTCTATTCCTTTCTCCCACATTTTTACAGCGCTGTAATCCTGCTGCGCCCAAAGCAGCTCACCCAGGTCATTGTACAGCGGGCCACTGTCAGGAAATTTTTTTATGCCCCTTCTGTACAGTTTTTCGCAGTCTTTTACCAACTCCAGTTGTTTGTAAATATTGCCGGCAATTTGAAAACACTGATCATCTGCTTCGTCTTTTTCCAGCACAGGCTTTATTGTTTCAAGCGCTTTGTTATTATCCTTTTGAAAATAATAGGCCATTGCAAGGTCTTTGGTTACTTCTATATCTGCAGGTGCCGACTGCGCCGCCCTGTTAAGCACCAGTATGGCATTACTATAGTCTGCTTGCTGCATAAACGACCGGGCAGTTTCATGCAGTTCGGCAGCACTTTGCGCCATTGCTGCGGGGGCAGCAAGCAGCAACATAAAAACCAACATGTATACAGAAATTTTTTTCATCCGGGTAAAGATAAAAAAAGAGATGCCATTGCGGCATCTCATTTCATAAAATATATCTTACAGCATTCAATCGCTTATCAGGTGCGTAAGCAGGCCATCTCTCAGCTTGGGTTCGAACCAGGTGCTTTTTGGCGGCATCACATTTCCACTGTCGGCAATATCCAGCAGTTGCTCAATGCTTACAGGATGCAGGCTGAAGGCAAGTTTCATTTCGCCGCTGTCCACTCTTTTTTCCAGCTCTGCAAGCCCCCTGATACCACCAACAAAATCAATCCGTTTATCTGTACGCTGATCGACAATACCCAGCAAAGGCGCCAGTATATTATTTTGCAGAATAGTTACATCCAGTATACCAATGGGATCGTTTGTATAAGTATTTTCTTTTGCTTCCAGCATGTACCATTGCTTATCCATATACAAACCAAACTGGTGAAGCCGGGCCGGAGCCACTGCTTTGTCTGCCTTTGTTACATTAAAATTTTGTGTGAGTGCCGCTAAAAAATCCGCAGCATTCATCCCGTTCAAATCTTTTATCAGCCTGTTGTAATCCATTATATGCAGTTGATTGGCAGGAAACAAAGTAGTAAGAAAAATATTGGCGCCTGCGGCGGCATTTTTGCCAAGCGCTTCTCTAACCTTAGCTGCAGATGCAGCTCTGTGGTGCCCGTCGGCAATATACGTGCAGGGTACTTTTGTTTTAAACAAATCAGTTAACAGCTGTATGGTATCATTGTCATTAATAATCCAGATGGTATGCTGTACTTTATCCGGCGCCGTTAAATCATACACCGGATTTTTATCTTTCTTCCATTTATCAATAACGGTATCTATTTCATCCACATTTTTGTATGCCAGAAAAACATTACCCGTTTGTGCACCAGTGGTTTTTATATGATTGATTCTGTCAAGCTCTTTTTCCGGTCTTGTAAACTCATGCTTTTTTATCAAACCATTTTCATAATCATACACACTGCTGCCGCATACAAGCCCTGTCTGGCTGCGCCTGCTGCCTGCACTATTAAGCGGTGGCATTATAAGCTGGTAAATATAATAACAGGGCTTGCTTTCCCTGAACAAAATATTGCGGCTTATAAATGCATCCAGGTTTTCCTTTGCGGCATCATATACCTGCTGTGAATGTACATCGATGTTATCCGGCAAATCAATTTCGCTTTTGGTGATGTGTAAAAAACTGGAAGGGTTACCCTGCGCTTCTGTTTTTGCTTCCCTGCTGTTCAGCACATCGTAAGGCAACGAGGCTACCTGCTTTGCATGCTGTGCCTCCGGCCTCAATGCTTTGAACGGTTGTATGGTAATCATTCTTTTTTATTTTTTTGAGAAGCGCAAAAATAGATAAATGTGGTGATTATAATTCGCTATGTACTGCCTGCAATTAAAATGTTCTGGCACCACCAATGCCGGGCTATTTATATAGGCACGAGGGTATAAAAAATAAAATATCTTTGCCCTCTTTATAAAAAACAGCTATGGACATACACTTCAATCCAGATAAGCAGCATACACTTTCCAATGCAGTGAGCATATCAGGCACCGGCCTGCATACAGGTATTAATGTGGACATGACTTTAAAGCCTGCCAACCCGGGTTTTGGTTTTCAGTTTCAGCGCATTGATTTAGCAGGCAGGCCTGTAATAAAGGCTGATTGCGATTTGGTAACCGATACGTCTCGTGGCACCACACTGGAACTGGGCGAAGCAAAAGTGAGTACAGTGGAGCACATACTTGCGGCGCTGGTAGGCATGGGTGTAGACAATTGCCTGATAGAACTAAACGGTCCGGAAATTCCCATCATTGATGGCAGCAGCGAACCCTTTGTAGAAATTATAGAAGAAGCAGGTGTGACTGAGCAGGATGCTGCAAAAGCATGGTATAGTATTGATAATAATATTTCTTATTACGACGATGTAAAACGGGTGGAAATGACCGTGCTGCCTTCCACTGAATATAAAATTACCACGCTGATAGATTTTAATAGCCCGGTGCTGGGCACACAGCATGCAGGGCTAAAATCTATGAAAGATTTTAAAGCAGAAATTGCCCCCTGCCGAACTTTTTGTTTTTTGCATGAGCTGGAAGCATTGCTGGATAACAACCTGATAAAAGGCGGCGACATTAACAACGCCATCGTGGTGGTGGATAAAGTGGTAACGGGTGAAGAAATGGAGCGGCTGGCAAAAGCATTTGGCAGGGATAATATTGAAGTAAAGAGTGAAGGCTATTTAAATAACCTGGAGCTGCGCTATCCCAATGAACCCGCCCGGCATAAGCTGCTGGATGTAGTGGGTGATATGGCCCTGGTAGGCTATCCCATTAAAGGACATATTATTGCCAACCGCCCTGGCCACAGCAGCAATGTAGCTTTTGCCAAAAAAATAAAACAGTACATAAAAAAGAATAGGCATACCAAAGACATTCCCATTTACGACCCCAATCAGCAACCGGTATACAGCCTGCAGCAAATTGAAAAAACATTGCCTCACCGTTTTCCTTTTTTGCTGGTAGATAAAATTATTGAGCTGACAGATAAGCACATAGTGGGGGTAAAGAATATTACTTTTAACGAGTATTTTTTTCAGGGCCATTTTCCTGGCAACCCTGTAATGCCCGGTGTGCTGCAGATAGAAGCGCTGGCACAAACCGGCGGCATACTTTGCATCAATGCCATGCCCGAAGGACAGTATGATACTTACTTTTTAAAAATTGACAACTGTAAGTTTAAACAGAAAGTAGTACCAGGTGATACGATGCTGCTGAAAATGGAACTGGCCGAACCTATCCGCAGGGGAATTTGTGTAATGAGGGGCAGTGTGTTTGTAGGCAATAAATTGTGTACAGAAGCGGATTTAACAGCACAACTTGTAAAAAGAACTGCTGCGGCTGTTTAACGAAACTGAAACACTTATATTTGAAACAATTTTTAATTAAAGCGTCAACTGTTTACCATTAAGGGCAATGATACATCCACACACATACATTCACCCAAATGCAAAGCTTGCCACCAATGTAAAGATTGATCCTTTTAGTGTAATACATCCCAATGTAGAAATTGGCGAAGGCACCTGGATTGGCAGCAATGTAACCATTATGGAGGGTGCAAGAGTTGGAAAAAACTGCAGGATATTTCCCGGTGCTGTAATTGCCGCCATACCCCAGGATTTAAAATTTGAAGGCGAATCTACCACGGTAGAAATTGGAGACAACACCACCATCAGGGAATTTGTAACCATCAACCGCGGCAGTAAAGACAGGTGGGTAACCAAGGTAGGCAACAACTGTTTGATAATGGCCTACAGCCATGTGGCGCATGACTGCATCATTGGCAACAACTGCATTATGAGCAACAATACACAAATGGCCGGGCATGTAATAGTGGGCGACTTTGCCATACTGGGCGGCATGTGTGCCGTACACCAGTTTGTACAAATTGGCCAGCATGCTTTTGTAAGTGGTGGCTCGCTGGTAAGTAAAGATGTACCGCCTTATATTAAGGCAGGCCGTACACCGCTTAGCTATGCCGGGGTAAATTCTGTTGGATTAAAAAGACGTGGCTTTTCTATTGACCGCATCAACCAGATACTGGATATATACCGCATCATTTACAATAAGGCCATGAACACTTCGCAGGCGCTGAATTATATTGAAGAAGAACTGCCGGCTACAGATGAACGGGATGAGATAGTAACGTTTATCCGTGAAAGCGGCCGCGGTATTATCAAGCGCTTTACCAAGGGCAGTATGGACGATGAATAAAAAATTTAAGCCGCTGCAGCTTACATGCACATTACACTAACCAATACAGGTAAACGTTTTAACAGGGACTGGATATTCCGTCACCTTACCTGCTCATTTTTACCACAAAAAAAATATGCCATCACCGGCCCCAATGGATCGGGCAAGTCTACACTGCTGCAGGTAATAAGTGGTTCGATTACATACAATGAAGGGCAGATGGAATTTTATGATGAGCAGTTGATTGAACCGGAACAGCACTTCCGCCACATCTCAATGGCAGCGCCTTACCTGGAACTGGTGGAAGAAATGACGGCCTCCGAATTTCTATCTTTTCATACAAGTTTTAAACCCTTCAGTATTTCCTGCAGCCAGGCATTGCAGGTAACAGGACTGGAAAAAGCAGCGCAAAAAGAAATACGCTATTTCAGCAGCGGTATGAAACAGCGGCTAAAACTTGCGCAGGCATTTTTTTGTGCCTCACCGGTATTGCTGCTGGATGAACCCACCACCAACCTGGATGCGGAAGGCATTGCACTGTATCATTTTTTAATAGAAAATTACACCGCCAAAAAACTGGTAGTCATCAGCAGCAATGATAAACAGGAGTATAGTTTTTGTGATGAAGTGATTGAGATAACCCGTTTCAAATAAATATTATTCAGAAAGAAGTACAAAGCCATTTAAAAGAATTTCAAAATCTTTTTTCATCTTTTCAAAAAGATTTTCGGACGTATAGCAAATTAACTGTGTAGTTCCTTCTTTGCCCGTATAGAGATAATACCATCTTGATTTATTTCTCCGTGGAAATCTTAGATGGTATTATGCCGACAGA
>JAYWIB010000364.1:0-2885 GCA_043789265.1 Chitinophagaceae bacterium | reverse complement strand
TTGTAAACAGTTTGCCCTGTACCGATACTTCCAATATTGTAACCATCAATGTGCAGGGTGCATTAAGCAACTTTAATATTGGTGCAGATCAAACTATTTGCGATGCAGCAACACCAGCACTGCTTATTGGTGAAGTGCCCAATGGAGGCAGCGGCGGCTATACTTATGTATGGGAAAGCTCGGTGGACAATATCAACTGGATCAATACGGGTGCTGCGGCCAAAGACTACCAGCCTCCTGCATTAAATGTTACCACCTATTTTAGAAGAAGGGTATCCACCACACAATGTACTGCTGTATCCGGCGTGGTAAAAATTACAGTAAACCCCACACCCGCCGGCAGTATTACTGCAGCAGCGCAGGTAATATGTGTAACGGATGCAGTCAATGTATCGTTTACTGCAAGCACTGGCACGGCTCCTTTTACTGCAGCATTGGCCATTACCAGTCCTGTAGGTATTACCGATACCATTCAGCAAAGCATTAATACAAACGGCCCTGTAAATATACCTGTACTTGCAGCACCCAACAGCACGGGCATATACAGCATCCGCCTGATAAAACTTACTGATGGCAAAGGATGTGAAAGACTGAATATACCACCTGCTGTAAATATTGCTGTACTGAGCCCTTTAGTAAACAGCATTAAAAATGATACCATCATTTGCAATGGACAGTCGGCTTCGCTTTATACAGAAACCCTGCAGGGCGGCGCTGCGCCTGGTGTTTCGGCGGATTATAGTTTTAAATGGGAAGCTGCAGCACAGGGAAGCAGCAACTGGCAACCTGTACCCGGCGGCACCACTGCATCACTTACAGTAAATCCTTCGGCCAGCACCTGCTACCGCAGAAAAGTAAAGAGCAACAATTTATGTGAGGCTGTCAGCAATATTATTTGTGTAACGGTTAATCCCGGTATTACCAATAACGTCATCAACAGCAGTCAGCAGGTATGTGTTAATGCAGCAGTAAACAATCTTACCGGTACCACACCTGCCGGCGGCGACAACAATTACACCTATCAATGGCAGACAAGTACAGATAACAGTACATGGATTAATGTGGCAGCCACTGTCAACTACCAGCCACCTGTATACGCTTTTGCCGGCGGGCATTATTTCCGGAGGAATGTATCCAGCGGAAGTTGCACAGCGGTAAGCAATGTAATATTGATAACAGTGAAGCCAGATGCAAAGGCATTGTTTACTGCCACAGCCAATACCGTATGTGCCGGCAGCGACCTTGCGAATATTATTGCAGTGAGCATATTGCCTGACAGCAATGGAACCTATAACTGGTATGCAGACAATAATTTATTTGGCAGCAACAATAGCGGTATTTTTCCAGCCTACATCATTACCCTGCCGGAAGATACTGTAGTGATAAAATTAGTGACCCAAAGTCCATTCGGCTGCAGACCCGATTCTATTGAACAAGCGTTTATCAGTTTTAAAACTGCGGTTGCAAAGTTTACAAAAGGCAATGCCAAAGGCTGCGGTCCACTTACAGTACCGTTTACCAATACATCTAATATCATTGATAACAGCATTCGCTTTTTCTGGGATTTTGGTAATGGCATTACCAGCACTGATGCACAGCCCGGCAATATTGTTTTTAATGCAAGCCCTTATTTTAATGATACTGTTTATTATGTTTCACTAAAGGCTTATAACGGCTGCGACACCACGATTTGGAAAGACAGTGTACAGGTAAGGTCAAACCCAAAGGCAAGATTTGGTCTGCCTTCCACTTCCGGTTGTTCGCCCTTTACCGTACAGGTTACCAATACTTCTTTGGGTGCACCCAATACTTATTACTGGAATTTTGGCAATGGGCACCTGGATACCACTTTCAATACAGGCATGCTGGATTATACCTACAACATTGGCAATGCCGTAGATACTTTTACGCTGCAGTTAATTGCAAAAAACCAGTGTGGCAGCGATACGCAGGCCATTGATATACGAATAGCCCCCAATGTCATCAGTCCGCAGGTAAGTATCAGCAGCAGCGAATTGTATGGCTGCAGTCCCCACATTGTTACTTTTATAAACAGCACTTCCGGTGCCAGCAGCTTTACATGGAATTTTGGCGATGGCACACCTGTAATCATCACAGGCAACAATGAAAGACGGGTATTGCATACATTTAAAAACCCGGGAGATTTTACAGTACAGGTAGACATTACCAACGGCTGCAGCGACACTACCGTGTTTAGAAAAATTACGGTGTATCCTAAACCGAAAGCATCCTTTACCATCAATCCTGTGTATTGCCTCGGAGATACGGTAAAGGTAAACAACAGCTCTGCCGATGCTACCAACCAGCGGTGGTTTTGGGGAGATGGACAATCGGATGCAGGGATAAATCCCGTGCATGTTTATAATACTGCAGGCAATTACGATGTGCTGCTGCGTGCAGAACGCACCAACAATTTTGGGCTGGTTTGTTTTGATACATTGGTACTTCCCGTAACCGTACTGGTAAGGCCTGATGTAAGACTGCAATTAAATATTACCAATGCTAACTGTGCACCGTTTACTGCAAATGTATCTGCGCCGGGTATTATTAGCGAAAGTGTAACATGGTACATTACAGATACCACGGTATCGCCTTCGGTAATTGTAAGCCATGGTTTGTCGGCACAATATGTGTTTCGCAATGCCGGCACATTTACCATAAAAATGATTGCTGTAAATGCGCTGGGCTGTACAGACAGTACAGAAAAAACATTTACCGTAAAAGGCACGCCTGTAGCGGCTTTTACGCCGGGTAACTTAAGCGCTTGCAAAACCGATACCATTGTTTCTTTTGTAAATACTACGCAATACAAAGACAATGGCCCGGTAAACTACCGCTGGCTGGTAAACAATGTGCAATATGCA
>JAYWIB010000363.1:0-2888 GCA_043789265.1 Chitinophagaceae bacterium | reverse complement strand
GTTTTCCCCGTGGTGCCAAACATGGTTAACTCCTGCCCTGCAGAAAGATCAGATGAAAAGGCCCTGCCCGCAAATACGTGATACTGCAGCACCTTATTTAAAAGCGCTATATCAATTTGATCAATATTTGGTTTCCCCAATGCAGTTAATAAATCTCTGAATGCTTTATTGGTTGGGGCAAACACCGTTAACAAATTTGAGTTAAGCAAGGTAATAAGTCCAGGTGCAGCTGCATCTGCCCTTACTACTGCTTTTAACAGCGAATCTAGTCCATTGTCTCCGCCGGTTGCCTTTATAACAGTAGCAACCAGATTGCCCGATGCAGGAATAAGCACCCGGTTTATTGTATGAATAACGCCATTATCCGCAGGAAAATCTGCTGTGGTTACCAGTATGCCATTGATAAATACAGTGCCACTTTTTTTTGTTACAAAAATAGAATCGCCATCGGTGGTGGCGGTTGTTAGTTTTGCATTAGGCCCCGCAGGTAAGTCTGCAGCCAGTTTTTTGGAGGCCAGTGTGTGATAGAGCAAAATTCTTTTAATACTGTCTGCACTGAATCCTGCCAGAGAAGTAATGCCCGATGCAGTAAAGGCTGCATTGTCCGGTGCAAAAACTGTAAAGGGGCCTGCACCTTTTAAAGTACCATCCAGTCCAGCTTTTAAAACCGCATCTTTCAAAACTGAAAAGGCAGGACTGGCTGCTATTATCTCTGTAATAGCACCTTTTTTAGCAGGCAGTGGATCATCGTTATCCTTACAGGATGAGTTAATTAATACAGTACATGTTCCCATAGTTAATAAAAGGACCAGGGTCTTTAAATTCAGATTCGCTTTCATGATTCAAAATGTTTTAATGATATAATATCAGCTATAACAACAGTATTTAGAAAAAGGAAGCATCACAGAAAATTTTTTATTGATAATTAAATGCGAGCGGTAATAATGCCGGATTGAACGGTTATTTAAATTTTCAAAATGTATAAGTGGACGTATAAAAAAAGCAAAGTCACCAGGTGTGTACTTTGCTTTTGTAACAAATTTTTTATGATTTTTTAATTCACCGTCCAGCTCATGCTTCCATCTTTTTCATCTTTTAAATCAATGCCCATTTCAGTTAGCTGTTTTCTTATTTTATCAGAAGTGGCATAATCTTTTTTTGTTTTTGCCTCTTTGCGTATATCAATCAGCAACTGCATTACAGCACTTAGTTTGTTATCGTTTGCAGATGAGGGTACTGTTAGTCCAAAAATATCCTGTAGGTATAGCCTGAACTGCTGCTGCATGTGCAGCACCGTTTGCCGGGAAAGCGCTGCTGCAGCAATATGCCCGTCTTTTACTGAATTGATTACGGGCAATAAATCAAACATATTGGCCAGCACCTTTGCCGTGCTGAAATCATCATCCAAAAACTCTTCAAACTCATTTAGCTGTCCTTCAATTTTTTTATTCAATGCAGTATCAGCGCCGGTGCCAAAATCTGCTGCATTCATTTTTTGCAGGGTTTCATAAGTTTCCCACAACCGCTTCAATGCCTTTTCGCTGGAAGCCAGCGCCTCACTGCTAAAGTCCAGCGTGCTGCGGTAATGGCTTTGCAAAATAAAAAAGCGGATTGTCATGGGATGAAATGCCTGCGTAAGCAGCGGATGATTGCCGCTGAATAATTCTGTAAGTTTAATCACGTTGTTATAACTCTTGCCCATCTTTCTGCCATTGATGGTAATCATGTTATTGTGCATCCAGTATTTTACGGGGTTCTGGTGATTGCAGATAGTGCTTTGTGCAATTTCACTTTCATGATGCGGAAACTGCAAATCCATACCGCCGCCATGTATGTCAAAGTTTGGCCCCAGGTATTTGGTGGCCATCGCCGAACATTCAATGTGCCATCCCGGGAAACCCTCGCCCCACGGGCTTTTCCAGCGCATGATGTGCTCCGGCGCAGCAGATTTCCATAAGGCAAAATCGGCACGGTCATTTTTTTCTTCCTGTCCTTCCAGTGCACGGGTAGTTTCCAGCAGGTCGTCCATTATCCTGCCGCTCAGCCTTCCATAATCATGCGAAGCAGCATATTTTTTTACATCAAAATATACAGATCCATTTTTTTCATAAGCATACCCTGCAGCAATTATTTTTTCTATCATGCCTATCTGCTCTACAATATGCCCGGTGGCAGTGGGTTCTATGCTTGGCTCTTTGCAATTGAACTGCAGCATGGCCCAGTGAAAAAGGTTGGTATATTTTTGCACCAGTTCCATCGGTTCCAGTTTTTCCAGCAGCGCTTTTTTGCCCACCTTATCTTCTGCCTCCCTGCCTTCTTCTTCAAAATGTCCTGCATCTGTAATGTTGCGTACATACCTTACCTTATATCCCTTGTGCGTAAGATACCGGTATACAATGTCGAACGTAATGTAGGGACGGGCATGGCCCAGGTGGCTTTCGCCGCTTACCGTGGGGCCGCATACATACATGCCTGCATGGCCGGGCGTAATGGATTCAAAAATTTCTTTTTGCCGTGTATATGAATTATAAATTTTTAATGGCATTGTATTACTGAATAATTTTTTGATAATTGGCTGACTGATTAAAGTAACTGCAAACGCTGATTGTATGCAGGTATTGCAAGCAAATGTAATAAAAACCGTTATTCTGTTTTTTTATTGATGTCGGCTATAATGGGAAAATGATCGCTCAATTTTTTGTGCAGCAGTACAAACTGATCAACGGTATATTTTTTATCAACAAAAATATTATCTATACGCAGGGTAGGAGAAATGCCGCTGAATGTTCTGCCAATGCCTGCACCCTTTTCTACAAAAGCATTCTGCAGACTTTTGCCAATGGTTTGGTACGCATACGAATTGGGTACATCATTAAAATCGCCGCATA
>JAYWIB010000362.1:0-2894 GCA_043789265.1 Chitinophagaceae bacterium | reverse complement strand
TTAACAAGTTTTAACGGCCGCATTTTTCTGTAAGGGTTAATAGCCGCTTATACCACCGCTTTACCGGCATGCCCCGCAGGGGTATCACATAAATATGTGACTTCCTGTATTTCAAATGCTGTGACTGTATTGTTAACAATAAAATGCCCTTCATGTAACTATACATATTTATTTTCAGGATTAATGTAAGTTTGTTTATTCAACAGCAGATACGATAAAAGCTTTTTTAAATGGACACCAATGCTACTTTTCTTTCTTATTCAGCTACAGGATATTTTTCAACCATACTTAATGATTACATCACTGGCGAAAAAGAACTGGCGCCTTTTTACTGTTATCCTGTTTCTGCAGCAGGCATTCAGCAGGCCATTAATCAGCGAAATAAATTTAAAACCAATCGGTCGCTGCTTGCCGCTTTATTAACCAGTGAGTACAGCCACTATCCGCTTACAGAAAAGCAGTCTTACAACATAGCGCAGCTTGCTAACGACAATGTGTATACCATTTGCACTGCACACCAGCCAAATATTTTTACAGGGCATTTGTATTTTATTTATAAAATTCTGCATGCAGTAAAAATGGCTGCGGTGTTAAGTGAAACAACGGATGCATATTTTGTTCCTGTTTATTACATGGGCAGCGAAGATGCTGACCTGGACGAACTCGGGCACATATATACAGAAGGCGTACGAAGGCAATGGCACACAAAGCAAACAGGCGCTGTAGGCAGGATGAAAGTGGACAATGATTTCCTGAAAGTAATAGATGAAATAGAAGGACAATTAACAATTCATCCTTTTGGTGCTGATATAATTGCGCTGATGAAAAATTGCTACACTGCAGGCACAAGCATTGAGCAGGCTACCTTTAAGTTAGTGAACAGTTTATTTGCCTCTTATGGATTGCTAATTTTACTGCCGGATAGTGCTTCGGTAAAAAAGGCATTTGCTCCCGTGATGAGGAATGAATTGCTCACGGGTTTTTCTCATACTGCAGTGGAAGAAACAGCCACCACTTTTCCAGCCCGGTACAAAGTGCAGGCAAGCGGCCGGGCCATCAATCTTTTTTATTTGACAGATACTGCAAGAGAAAGAATAGTGCTTGATGAGCGTGGCAATTATTCAGTAATAAACAGCACGCTCACTTTTACCAAAGAACAAATACTGGAAGAGCTGGAGCAGCATCCTGAAAGATTTAGCCCCAATGTAATATTGCGGCCCCTGCTGCAGGAAATGATTTTACCAAACATCGCTTTTATTGGAGGCGGTGGAGAAATAGCTTACTGGTTAGAATTAAAAAAAGTATTTGATGCAGCCTGTATTCCTTATCCCATGCTGGTTACAAGAAATTCTTTTTTATTGATAGAAAATAAATATGCATTGTTGGCAAAAAAGCTAAAGGTCAATCATGCAGATTTATTTAAAAGCGAAGCAGTGTTGATAAGTGAGCTGGTAAAAAAAGCAAGCAGCCTGCAACTTAGTCTGCAGCAGGAAATACAGCAACTGAATGGCTGGTACGAAAAAGTAAAACATATCGCCGCCCTTACAGACCCCACGCTGCGTACCCATACAGAAGCCCTGCAGCAAAAAGCAATTACAAAAATTATTGCACTTGAAAAAAAATTACTGCAGGCCGAAAAGAAAAAATTTGCTGCACAGCAAAGGCAACTGCATACACTTAAAGCACAACTCTTTCCCGGCGGCAGCCTGCAGGAAAGGGTGGAAAATTTTATGCCCTTTTATGCACGCTGGGGAAATGATTTTTTTACCATGCTGTATAATCATTCCCTAAGTATGGAACAGCAGTTGTGTATTATCGAAACAGCGCAGGAGTAATTTATTTATCAAACTCATTTGTAAAGCCAAAGCGTTTTACATTCTTTACACTTTCCATTACAATATCATCCTGGTATTCTTTGTACGCCTCTAGTTTGCCGGCAATGGAAGTGTCGTGCAGGGCAAGAATTTGTGCAGCCAGTATGCCGGCATTTTTTGCACCATTTAAAGCCACTGTGGCCACAGGCACACCATAGGGCATTTGTAAAATAGACAATACAGAATCCCATCCATCAATGCTGTTGGAAGATTTTACAGGCACACCTATTACAGGCAATATCGTTTGTGCGGCCACCATACCAGGCAAATGCGCTGCACCACCGGCGCCTGCTATAATTACCTTCAGCCCACGTTCTTTTGCGGTGGTGGCATATTCTCTTAATCTTTCGGGGGTTCTGTGAGCAGATACTATTGTCAGTTCGGGTTCCACTTCAAACTGGCGTAAAATTTCAGCAGCGCCTTTCATTATTTCCAAATCACTTTCACTACCCATAATAATTCCTACTAAAGTATTGCTCATTTAAAAACGGTTTAATTTTTCAAAAAATGTTTTTTCATTAACGCAGCAAAGAAACGTTATGCCATTGAAAAATAATCTTTAATGGGCAATTCTTTTTTCAGCAAAAATTAAATGTTTTTATACAGCAGTTATTTTATGAGGGTGCCATTCAGCCGCAGCAGTTCTGTTTCTGCAGCCTTGGTATTGTACCGTGCGGCTATGAGCCTGTTGTATGCATCTTCCAGTGTTTTTTGTGTTTCTCTCAGCTCAAGATAAGTGGCGGCACCCAGCCTGAATCTTTCCAGAGAGATGGCGGTATTTTCTTTTGCCAGTAAAATATTTTCTTCTTCCAGCAGTAATATTTTGTTCTGCACGTCATATTCTTTAAATGCATTGCTTACTGCAGCAGCATTGCGGCTCCGTATATTTTCAAACACCGTTTTATTATAGTCAATGTCACGCTGAGCCTGCTGTATCAGCCGCTTAGTGTTGTAATTATTAAAAATGGGAATGCTGGCGCTTAGTCCGTAATTAAAACCCAGGGTCTGGTTAAGCAACGG
>JAYWIB010000361.1:0-2907 GCA_043789265.1 Chitinophagaceae bacterium | reverse complement strand
CGATAATCAGTTAGAAGTAAATCTTAAAGGCCGTGTGTTTGCATTGGACTCAATTACGGTAGACCTTTGTTTGGAAGTTTTTTCATGGGGCTCCTTTCCGTTCAACTAAAGCTGCCGTAAAAATTCATACACTGCTTGACTTAAAAACCTCCATTCCTGAATTTATTTTTATATCAGCGGGTAATGTTTACGATGTAAAAGCGATGGATTTAATTCCAGTTCAAAAAGGCAGCTGTTACATAATGGACAAGGCTTACGTTGATTTTGAGCGTCTTTATACAATCAAACAAGAGAAAGCATACTTCGTTGTAAGAGCAAAAGAAAACCTGCAATTTAAACGTATAAAATCCAGAGCGCCTGACAAGAAAATAGGCATCCTTTGTGATCAGGATATTTTACTTACAGGAATCAACAGTAGTAACAGATACCCAGAATATTTAAGACGCATCAAATTTTATGATGCTGAATTCGAAAGAACATTTGTGTTTTTAACCAACAACTTCAAAATAAAAGCACAAACAGTAACTCAACTTTATAAGCACCGATGGGGCATTGAGTTGTTCTTCAAATGGATTAAGCAAAATCTGAAAGTTCAATCCTTTTGGGGTTTTAGTGAGAACGCAGTAAAAACTCAAATCTGGATTGCTATATCAGTTTATGTGCTGGTATTAATAGCAAGAAAGAAACTGAAGCTAACAAACTCTCCTTATGAAATTATACAATACAGTAGTCTTGCTCCTTTCGAAAAAAGATCATTACACTATGTGTTTTTAAACATAGAAAATCAAGATGTCAAAGAACTAAAATATATTCAATTGAAAATCATTTAACTAAGACGCAACGCTAGTGATTTCAATTCATTAGTTTTTTGTAAAGCATTTTTTATTCTATCAAATCCAAGCCGGCTGATAACTTTTCAATACTATCCTGAGTTTATAACTCAGGAATAAATAATCATTTACACAAACTGCTTTTATCATAGTATGCTTTTAAAAGTAAAGTCCTGAGTTGCAAACTCAGACAGCATTTAACAGCTTTCAATATTTTTTGTAAAACTAAAAGAAGCTTAAAATGCGGCTACATAAATTATTCAACTCAGTAATTTTTGCAAAGCATTTTTTATTTTATCAAATCCAAACCGGCGGATAACCTTTTCCATATTCTCCCTAATCTCCTCATTGCACAAATTTCCAACTGAACCTTCATGTGTATGGTTCACCGCAACTGAATAAGTAAAGTTTCCACTTTCAATATCGCTGCCCACTTTTTTGTACGCATCCCTAAAAGGCATTCCCTGCAAAACAAGTTTGTTTACTTCCTCCACACTAAACAGGTATTTGTACTTTTCGTCTTTCAGCAAATCTTTTTTCACTTCAATATTGCCGAGCATCAGCATCGCCATATCAATGCAAACAAATAAATTATTGAAAGCAGGAAAGAGATGTTCTTTCAGCAACTGCAAATCCCGGTGATAACCAGAAGGCAGGTTGGTGGTAATCAGCATGATTTCATTAGGCAATGCCTGTATGCGGTTGCATTGGGAACGTATCAATTCAAACACATCCGGATTTTTTTTGTGCGGCATAATGCTGCTGCCTGTTGTCAGCTCATCAGGAAAAGAAATGAAGCCAAAATTTTGGTTGAGAAACAAACAGGCATCCATGCTGAATTTGGAAAGCGTGGCTGCAATATTCGCCAAAGCAGATGCAACAATGCGTTCGGTTTTGCCTCTGCCCATTTGTGCATACACCACGTTATAATTCAAATCATCAAATCCTAATAATACGGTCGTCATTTTTCTGTTGATGGGAAATGATGAACCATAGCCTGCCGCTGAACCCAAAGGATTTTTATTAACCACTTCAAACGCCGCCTGCAGTGTGAGTATATCATCCACCAGGCTTTCTGCATAAGCGCCAAACCACAAACCAAAAGAGGAAGGCATGGCCAGTTGCAAATGTGTATAGCCGGGAAGCAAATCATCTTTATGCTTTTCACTCTGCTGAATCAATAAATCAAATAGCTCTTTTGTTTTGCCAACCAGCTTTTCAATTTCACTTCTTAAAAATAATTTTAGGCCCACCAGCACCTGGTCGTTTCTGCTTCTTGCACTGTGGATTTTCTTGCCAACATCACCCAGCTTATTCGTCAGCATCAATTCAACTTGCGAATGAATATCTTCAACACCTTCATCCAAACCCCTATCCCCTGAAGGGGGACAAAAAGACTTGTAAATATTTTGAAGTTCTTTAACAAGCAATTCTTTCTCATCGGCGGTAAGCAACCCAACAGAAGCGAGCATAATTACATGGGCAATAGAACCCAATACATCAAAGGGTGCCAATTGCAAATCAAGTTCACGGTCGTTTCCAACAGTAAATTTTTCTACTGCTGCCAATGCAATTTTATCTTTTTGCCAGAGTTTCATAAGTAATAGGTAATAATTTGTAAGTAATAAGTCAAGCCCTCACTTTTCCGATTAAAGCAATTAGCATAGCCTTCACTTCATTTATCAGTTTTATCAAAACATCGTAATCACTAAGAGAAATATAATTTAAATCCTTCGCCAATAAAACAAAGTATTCCGCCTCATTTGAAGAGCCAAGTGAAATATTTAAAAAATTAGCGAAATCATTCTTTGTATTTTTTCCACAACCTTCGGCAATGTTAGCGGCTATTGAAGATGCACACCTTCGCAACTGACTGGTTAAACCATATACTTCTTCTTTTGGAAAAGATTTAGAAACCCTGTACACACCAAGGACAAACTGATGAGCCTTTTCCCACACCTTTAAATCTTTATAATTCTGCATACTTACAACTTATCACTTACAACTTATCACTTACAACTTATCACTTACAACTTATCACTTACAACTTATCACTTACAACTTATCACTTACAACT
>JAYWIB010000360.1:0-10338 GCA_043789265.1 Chitinophagaceae bacterium | reverse complement strand
GCTACAGGATGGTAAACACAACGTACCCACATGGGCAAGAGCGTTTCCTGATTTTTTAAAATGGGGCTGGGGTAAAAAAAATTAAACAACATTTAAATAGTTAGAAACGTATTGCGTTTACCTGGCAATAATAATTCAAACATCTATTTTTTTAACCCAGCAATACAGCATGCCTGACTGAGTGATTGTAAGATTTCATTTTCATTTTTTTATATCACCTTAAATTTACCATTGCATGTTGTCAATTACAAATACACGTCATTTAAAAATGAATGTGAATGTCAATATAAAAAATCTTCACTTATTGCCATAAAAAAAGTACACAAGGAATATAAATACCCTGTGTACTTTTAATTAGCTATTTAAACAAAGCCTGTTCAGCTTTTTCTGTGTATTGATTGCCCGGAGAAGATTAATAATCTTTTCCGCCACCATATCCACCACCGCCACGGCTTCCGCCGCCGCCGTATCCACCACCGCCGCCACGGCTTCCACCGCCGCCGCCACCGCCGTATCCGCCGCCACCACTTTTCTTATAACCGCCGCCACCGCCGCCACTACCAAAGCTGCGTTTTTTGAAACCGCCACCACCACCGGAACCTTCCGGACGAGGCTGAGATTCATTAACGATTAACTTACGGCCCTGTACTTCGCTTTCGTTTAAATTGGCAATAGCAGTTTTAGCTGCCTCTTCATCTTCCATTTCAACAAAACCAAAGCCTTTGCTGCGGCCGTTCATTTTATCCTTCAGGATTTTTGCACTGGTAACTGTACCATACTGGGTAAAAAGGCTGCTTAAATCATCATCAGTCATTGTCCAACTTAGATTTCCTACATAAATGTTCATTGTAAAAACTTTTTAAAATTAAATAAAAACCATAATGACTTAGTTGGTACAATGAACTGAATGTTGAAATCTTTGGAGAAAACCATCAGCTAACGACTAAATACTAAAACCATTAGAGCTATACAAATGTACTGTTTTATTTAAAACACAGCTTTTAAAATTAAAAAAAATAATACGGCCATTTAACGCCTTAATATTTTTAATTGAACCAGATAAAACAACATCCAGTTACTAAATCCGCAGCACCAAAAATGCCCCGCTTATTTAAAAGCGGGGCAGTAATAGTATGCACAAGAAATTAATTATTCTCCTACTACTTCAAACTCCAGTTCGGTTTCATTACCGTTGCCAAAATCAATTTTAGCTTTAAAGGTACCGAGTTCTTTTACATCATCAATGATGTGGATGCGGCGGCGATCAATTTCGTAACCTTTCTGTTCCCGGATGGCTCTTGCCAACTGAACGGAAGTAACACTGCCAAAGATTTTACCGCTGGTACCTGTCTTGGCGCCAATTTTAAGCACACCTTCTTTCAGTTTGGCAATTACATTGTTGATTTCAGCAAGCAGCTTGGCTTCCTTCTTAGTCTGCTGCTTTATCTTTTCATGTAATTGTTTCAGGTTCGATGGATTTGCTTCTATGGCAAATTTTTGTGGAATAAGGAAGTTGCGGCCATAACCGTTTTTTACTGTTACCAGTTCATTGGCTCCGCCAAGGTTGTTTACATCCTGTATTAATATTACCTGCATGTTGTTTGCATTTTTACCCAACTCTTCGATACTTAGGGGGTTCCTCAGTACCTCGGCGCTTTCCCTACTAAAAGGTTAGGGTGGTTGAAAAATATTTGTTTCGAAACAATCTCCTCCATTTCCTCCCACCAGGGAGGTCAGGAGAGGCTTCTATTTTAATAAATCAGTTACGTAAGGCAGGATGGCCATTTGACGGGCTTTCTTTACTGCATCACCTACTTTGCGCTGGTACTTCAGTGAGTTACCGGAAAGACGGCGTGGCAATAATTTACCTTGTTCGTTTAAGAATTTTTTTAAAAAATCTGCATCCTTGTAATCGATGTAATGGATGCCCATTTTTTTAAACCGGCAATATTTTTTTGGCCGTTTGTCCGCTTTAATTGCGGTGAGGTATTTAATCTCGTTTGCTTTTGCCATAGTTTAAGCCTCCACTGTTTGATTGGATGAAGCATGTACGCCACTTCTCTTTTTAGCATTGTACTCAACGGCGTATTTGTCGAGTACAGTGTACATGTGACGCATAACTGATTCGTCACGTAAAAGTTGAGTTTTCAACTTTTCATTGAAGCTGGATGGCACTGTATACTCCATTACCCAGTAAAGACCAGTCGTCTTTTTGGCAATGGGATAGGCCAGTGATTTTAATCCCCAGGGATTGGTGTGCACTATTTCGCCTCCATTCTCTTTTACAAGCGTGGCAAATTTGTTCTGAGCGGCTTTAAATTCCTCTTCAGAAAGCACAGGGGTAAAAATCACCATCAATTCGTAGTTGTTCATTTTCCCTGATGTTTTGCCCTTATCCCAAAGGGTATAAGAGCGGTTAATAAAATTGTTAAGTACCGCTGCGTTTTACAACGGGGGAGCAAAGGTAATGGTTTGCACATAAAATACAAGCCCATTTTTAGATGTTTTTTACAGGGATTAAAAGGTTAGATAATGATTGACACATTCATTGATGAAATTATTAATAACGGGTTACAGCTATGGCCTGATGCTCCGTAATTAGTTAGCTTTGCAACTTAAACCCCCGCTATGGAAAAGAAAGAAAGAATGATTTTGCTGCTGCTGGCTTCACTAAATTTTACTCATATCCTTGACTTTATGATAATGATGCCGCTGGGCAATCACCTCCTCCCTTATTTTCATATATCCGGGCAAAAATTTAGTGTCATCATAGCTTCTTATTCTGTAAGTGCATGTGTTGCCAGCCTGGTGGCCTCTTTTTTTGTTGACAATTACGATCGTAAAAAAGTATTGCTGTTTGGCTACATCGGATTTTTATCGGGCACCCTCTTGTGCGGATTGGCGCCGTCGGCCAATTCCTTGCTTGCTGCAAGAATTATTGCTGGTTTATTTGGCGGACTGATAGGCGCTCAGGTGTTGTCTATTGTGGCAGATACATTCCCCTACGAAAAAAGAGCGCAGGCAATGGGCTACCTGATGACGGCATTTTCAGTAGCCTCGGTAATGGGTGTGCCCTTTGCTTTGTTTCTTGCAGACAGCATTAGCTGGCATGCACCTTTTATTTTAGTGGGCGGCCTGGGATTTCTGTTAGTGCCTTTGCTCGTCCGCTACATTCCATCTATGACGGAGCATATGAAAAACAGGCCCACAAACAGGCCTGGCTTTACTCAGACATTAAAAAATGTTTTTGCAGGAAATGCACAGATATACGGATTGATGCTTTCTGCTTTTTTAATGCTCGGGCATTTTCTAATTATACCGTTTCTTACTCCCTACATGCAATTCAATGTGGGGTTTAAGCAAAGTCAGATAAAATACATTTACGTAGTAGGTGGTGTGGTTACATTATTTACCGCCCCCTTTATTGGTAAAATAGCCGATAAGTATGGCAAGCAAAAAATATTCAGCATCTGTGCAGGTCTTTCTCTGCTGCCGGTATTGTTTATCACCAATATGCCCGCCATTCCATTTTATTATGTGCTGATGGTAACAGGCTTTTGGTTTATAGTAGCCAACGGAAGAAACATTGCCTCATCGGCATTGGTGAGCAACGTGGTACCGATGGAAAACAGGGGAAGTTTTATGAGCATCAATTCATCTGTGCAACAGCTTTTCACCGGCATTGCTTCATTAATTGCCGGATTGATTGTAATAACACATGAACCTGATCCTAAACTGGTACATTACAATTGGGTTGGTTATTTAAGTTTGGTAATAATTGCAGCCTGTATTTTGATAAGCTACAGACTAAAAAAATTTTCTGTTTAACAATACTAATTTTTTATTTAAACAGCATTTACAATACCTGCTATTTTTTTAATTTCAGTATATAAAAATCAAATGCAGTAATTAGATTGTTTCGATTTTATTTCTATATTTGATTGAATCAAACAAGCTTAATATGAAACCACCCTATACCTGCTGCAGTAAGTATACAAAACATACTGGTGTTTTGTTTTTCATTTTATTTTTATCATTTATTTGCCACGCTCAATTTAGGAAGCCTGGTTTTTTATACTCAGAAAATTTAAGAGGCGGTACGGCTGTGTTTGGAAACACATTAATGT
This sequence comes from Chitinophagaceae bacterium, assembly GCA_043789265.1. Lineage (GTDB taxonomy): Bacteria > Bacteroidota > Bacteroidia > Chitinophagales > Chitinophagaceae > Ferruginibacter. The sequence continues at coordinate 6,211 of JAYWIB010000360.1, read as the reverse complement.
ATTGGTCCAATCCAGATGGGAGTGTAAATACAACTGCAATGAATGGCAATAGTGCCACCGGATACAGTACTTATGACAATGGCGGATTTGGCACCACCAACATGCAATACATAGATGTGGATGGCAACACAGGCCAGGGGGCAGATACAAGAAATTCATCTTCGGCAGATTTGGTATTGCCAGCGGGTACCAATAATATTATATTAGCCCGTTTATACTGGGGTGGCCGGGCTTTGGCGTCTGAATTCAATATGGCCGATCCTTCAAACCAAAAAATCAAAATACGAAAAGGTACAAATGGTCCATATCAGGAATTTCCTGCAGCACAAATTGATCAATCAGTAAGTGAAGTAGGTACAATTACAGAGTATTCCCGCTACCAGGCTTTTGCAGATATTACTGCATTGGTGCAGCAGGATGGTGCAGGCACGTACACTATAGGCAACGGTGCATTTTCTAAAGGGCTCGGCGGAGACTATGGTAACTACGGCGGCTGGTGCATTGTAGTGGTGTATGGCAATGCTGCGTTAAACTTTAACAGCGTACGGGTAATAGATGGATTTCAGGAAGTGTACAATGGAAACCGTGTGACCACTAATTCTATCTTAGTAACAGGTCTTAATGTACCCACTGATCCACTGCTGGCAGATGAAGCAAAAATAGCTGTGGCATTGTGGGAAGGAGATGCCCGGTTTAAAGGTGATTTTTTTAAGTTGAATAATATTTTGATAAGCAATGCAGTCAATCAAACAGACAACTCCTGGAATGGAACCATCACCAGTAACGGAGTGCATGTGACAACAAAAAATCCCAATTATACTGACCAGATGGGGATTGACATAGATGAATTTTATGCTGGCACAGGTTATAATATTCAACCTCATGACTCTGCTCTGTTGGTACAATTTGGCACCACACAAGATCAGTATTTTTTTGGCGTGGTAACGGCAGTAATAAAAATGAAAGAACCAGATTTGAGGATAACAAAAGAAGTAACCGATGCAAATAATAACCAGGTGGCAGGTATAGGTGAAGTGCTGACTTATAAAATAAAAGGAAAAAATTTTGGCGCCAGCGATGTATCTTTTGTATCGCTTGCCGATTCTCTTCCATCTACATTAATTTTTGTTCCGGGTTCTTTAAAGATAAACTATTGCCCGGGCCTTACAGCAGGCACGCAGACAGATGAAACTGATACAGACGTGGCAGAATATGTGACAGCATCGAAAACCATACACTATCGCCTTGGCAATAATGCCAATGGGACCACTGGCGGCACACTTGCTGCAACCGACTCATTTGAAGTTGAGTTTAAAGCTACTTTTAATCCAGTTTCCAATGGCGTGGCGCCTCCTGTAGTAAATGTGGCAAGAGTAAGTGCCAAATCAGCATCACTGGAAAACTTTGTAGACGATGCCACCGTCACCGTCAGCGGCGCTACAGCTCAACGCTTCACCTATACATTTACAGGAGATGGCAATTGGGACGACCCTGCTAACTGGAGCAGCAATAAAATTCCACCAGATGTTCTACCGGTATTCAGTACCATTATTATTGATCATGTAAATGGCGGTCAATGCATATTAAATAAATCACAACAAATTGCTTCCGGCGCAACCATCATTGTAAATGCAGGCAAAAATCTTGTGCTGCCCAACTCATTAGATTTACAGTAATTTCAAAATGAAGAAGCAACTGCATTATTAAATTTCATTGCAGTTGCTTCTTTAAGTTTATTACCTCTTTCTCTTTATCAAGGCGCTTTCACATTTACTTTTATTCCTTCGCTGTGGCTGGTAAATTCAGGCGCATACATGCATTGTATGCTGGTAATGCCATTATTGAAATTTCCTGCATGTGTTACAAAAAGCGGGTACTCAAAAACGTAAGTGCCTCTGCTTAGCCGGCTAAAAAAGAAATTGGCGCTTGCATCTTTAGTGCTTTCATAATAACCCAAGCCGCCCTGGTATTTATATTCACTCAAAACATTTACCGGTTCCATACAGGCAGCCCTCAAATCTTTCATATGTACGTATTCCATATCTCTATCCACCCTTAACTCTATTCTTACTTTTATTTTATCACCTACTTTAAGCATCCCGTCATCTGCTACAGCATGCAGCACCGGTCCCTTATCTGTATTGGTTTCAATAAAAAGTTTTTTGGTAAGTTTTAAAGGCGTGGCAGAGGACGTTATTTTATCAAGGTCTTCAAAATATTGCCAATACACAGCACCCCACGAAGAAGCGGAAGAATCAGCACTCTGAGTGGCAGATGAGTGCAAGGTTACATTTATATTGCCCATGGCTGCTTTTACATTTGCTGATGCTATTCTTTTTTTGATGTAACCTGTACCTGCCTCTGCACTTTCATCATCACTTTCTATTAGAGTGCTGCCCAGCGTTATTGTTACATCTTTTTGCACACCCAACCAATTGCTGCCTTCAAGCAATAATGCATAACAGGCTTCGGCAGTGGCTTTGGTTGTTTTCCAATTCTGTGTTTGCTTTTGTTTTAACAGCCATGTTTTTAAATCATCAATTACCCTGTTGTTTTTATCAATATCTGTAAATGCTTCAATCATCAATGCCTGACTTTCTACTGGCGCCTGGTGCCAGTAATATCCTCCACCGTCATTCCATTCTTTCCAATACATGCCCATCTCCTCTTTAAAAATGGCATTTTGCTTAAGCGACGCAATAATTGCTGCTGGTGTTTTTATGTCTTTATTTCTGTGTAATGCAAGTGCAATCATGCCCTGCATATATTTATTTTCTTTTAACCAGTATTGTTTTGCCTGGCCAATAAAATATGCATATGCTTTTTGTGATGGCACGGGAATAGGTTGATCCTTAAAAAAACTCCGCATATATAAATACTGAATATTGGTATAGCCAAGGTTATTGTTTTTTAATGCTACCTTATTCTTTATAAACTCATCATACTCTTCTTTAATTTTTTTATCGAGATAAGTAAGCGCTTTTTTTACAATGACTGCTAAATCTTTTGCCTGGCTGTTTGCCGGCAGTGCATTTAATTTTTGCAAATGACCAATACCTGTAAGTATGTATTGTGTAATATACCTGTCTTCAGGCCCGCCTTTAAACCATACAAATCCACCTCCTGCGGTTTGCATTTGTTTCAGCTTTTCAATTGCTTTGCCCGACTCATTACTCATCCGCACCATATCAAACAGCAACGCAATATTTTTCTTTTGCTGTGCTTCATTTTGTGCCTCCATTACCCACGGCGTTTCCTGCAGTAATACTGATTTTAATTCTTCATTCTTTTGCAGGTTGCTCATCAATGCGGCTGTATCAGTAATTTTCCATTTTTCAAACACTGCTTTTATTGCCGGTATCGAATTAGAAATATGTGCAGCCAGTGTGTTGGCATAATAGCGGTTAAAATTTTGATCCGCACATTCGTAAGGAGACTCCATCAAATAAGGCAGGGCCTGCACCGCATACCAGGCAGGGTTACTGCTGTATTCTGCAGTGAGTGCATAATGTGTCAGCGTATTGCTCTTTCCGCTGTTTAGTAATTTTTCAAGCAAAATATTTTTTGTATTCGTGTTTCTTAAATTAATTGGCATGCTTTCGGTAACCAGTGTACGATTGGTGAGAACAGGCAAAGCCATTTCTTCACCATCACTGAATGTACTGCCCTGCTGATAATTGGGAATAATCGCTTCAGCAGTAATTCTGTACAGTAAGGCACGGTTAAAATTTAAAGGAGTTTCAATGGCAAATTTTACTGCAATACTTTGATGTGGCCAAACAGTAAATAATTGCTTTGATGAAATATTTTTAAACAAGCTGTCTGCAGGTTCATTTGTATCTGCATCAAATAATTTAAGCATTGCTGTGCCGCTAAAAAAGCTGTCGGTCATATTTACCACCTTGGCGCTAAATTCCATCTTATCTCCTTCTCTCATAAACCGGGGAGCATTAGGCTGCACCATTAATGGTTTTTGTGTTACAATAATTTTTTCGGAATATCCGCTTGCCAAATCTTTTGTATGCGCCAGTGTCATCAGCTTCCATTGTGTTAATGCTTCTGGTATGGTAAAATTGAAAGACACATTGCCTTCATCATCTGTTTTTAAATCGGGAAAAAAGAAAGCAGTTTCGTTAAAATTTTTTCTTACCCCTATGGGTGATTTGTTCTGACTATCCTGCTGATTATTTTTTATTGATACGCTATCCAGCTCTTCTGATCTTTCAACTTTTCCTTTATAGTTTTTTGTGGTTATATAGCCTTGCACCCTGTCTTGCAATGCCCCCTGCTCCATTGGTGCGCTTTCAGATGCTGCATTATTTTGAACATTTGCCACTCCCCGTAATGTTATTTTAGTTTCATACAAGTTCCTTCTTGTTTGATAGCTATATAAAAGCATGTCATAAGATTTTGCCGGCTGGCTTACATAATCATTTTCCAGTTTGTTGTATTCCTCCGCATGCACTTCATTAAATCCATTGCCATTCCATAATATGCTGTTATACAGCAGGGGCCATATATTCATTCTGCTCCAGTTATGCGGTTTAAATTGATCTAAACTTGCATCGTACATACCGGCCAACATTTCTGCTGCTGCTTGTTGCCCCTTGTCACCTTTTATTTTTACCGTCCAGTTTTCTTTTGCACCCGGCAACAATTTATCCCTGAATGTTTGATAAGAAATATTCAGGTCTTTATTACTCCAGGGAATGGCAAAATTTTCCTGTCCCTGGTACACCCTGTTATGCTGCACAAATGCATAACTCATACCTATGCCACCTCTGTCATTTTCAGTTACGTTAATTTCATTCTGTAATGAATTGTGTCTTGTAATAACCGGATAGGCATTCGTTACTGATTTATCCATTTTAGAAATACTGTGAATCAGCCATACACTGTCAAAGCCAGTTTGTATAGTATAATTTATTTTTTCTCCCGGCCCGGCCACCATCTTTTTTGCCGCTACTCCTATTGCTTCTTTCACAGGTACTGGTCGATTGCTGGTGAGCTGAATAAACTTTTCAGCCCTTACTTCTTCGCCATATTTATCTTTTGTGGTTACTGCTATTTTATACCATCCTGATGGCAGGGCAGTTGGAGTTAATTGTTTTTGCATTTGCAGATGTATACTTCCATCCATGCTTGTGGAATCTGCAAGCTCAATAACACGTTCCAATATTTTCCAGTTATCTATCTTATCCTCATCCTTATATACATCGTAAGGAAAGAGGCTGCTGTACTCATCTTTACTGTATATAAACTGATCAGGTATCTGCCAGTAGCGCTCTCTTAAAATTTTATCTGGCTGTTGCAAAGAGAATATGGCTACAGTTACTTTTGTTTTTTCGAATACATCATTAAGGTTGGTGGATTTTATTTTGATTGATTGTAAGCTATCTGTATTCATTTTTGAATCAGATTCAATAGTTAGTTGCAGCATTTGATAAGCCACAGCTACAGATACTTCGCCACTCCTTGTTTCGCCATTTATATCAGTAACATCTGCATTTACTTCGTAATAAAAAGTTGGCTGATTTTTTTTAGGAATTGTTTCATCCGGCAATGCCGTAAATAAAATATTGAACATTCCTCTGCTGTCTGTTACAGCTTCCCCGTTTGTAATTTCCACTTCATCTGTGCGACCATACGGAAAAGTTCTGTCGTTCTTCCTGATATATCCTCCGCCCTGCCACCAAATGGGATAACGTACTTTACGCACTACACGATATTTTACTTTGGCACCATCTGCACTGTTGCCTGCATACGACTTTGCCATGCCCGTTACCGTTATACTGTCATTGATGCGGTAGATACCTGCTGGCTTTATTAATTCTACAAAAAACTTAGGCCGTTTATATTCCTCTACATTAAAATACTGCGTTGTGCTGGTAGTTTCATCATATAAACTAAATTGTCCGTTTAGTGCTTCTTCGGGTAGTTTAAAAGAGGCATGATAAGATCCGTATTCATTGGTAACCATTTTTATTTCTGCAAGCTTTTGTCCATTTGCATCTCTTAGCAATATACTTGAACTAAAGAGCGGAAGTATCGTTGATTTACCAATGTTGTTTTCCTTTTTAAAAACAATGCCTTTAAAATATATAGTTTGCCCGGGCCGGTATAGGGAGCGGTCGGTAAACAAAAAAGTAATGGGTTGCTGCTTTTCTTCGACTGTATTGTAAACACCGGAATAATTATTATCATTCAGAAA
>JAYWIB010000359.1:0-10354 GCA_043789265.1 Chitinophagaceae bacterium | reverse complement strand
TCAATGGAATATTTAGCTGTATGCTTTGCGGGCTGGGCTTTGATGCCCAGGTAGCGCATGATTTTGCCCGGCAAAAAAGACGGGGGCTGCTGACCTATGTACAGCAAACAGTCGCAAATTTTTTTAAAGCTGTTCCGTTTTCCTTTCTTATACATTCCAATGGAAATGCCCTGGAGGCGGAGGCATTTTTTATAAGTATTGCCAACAGCAACCAGTTTGGCAACCAGTTTACCATTGCGCCACGTGCCAGCCTTACCGATGGATTGCTGGATATAGTGGTGGTAAAAAAAATGAGCAAGCTGTGGCTGCTGTGGTCCATCTTTAAGCAAGTGCGGCATGGCACCATACATGAGCATGATGAACATACTTTTCATAAAAAAGATGTGGCGTACTTTCAAACGGCCCGGCTGGAAATTTATAACCGGGACAATGCTCCGCTGCATATAGATGGAGACCCTGCAGAAACTGCTGAAAAATTTGTGATAGAAATTATTCCAAATGCGTTTAAACTCATACAACCGCTGTAAAAAAAATCAACCAAAAGCATGTAACTTTCCGGTGATACATTATTTATAAAACATTTAAAAAATAATATGCGTACAGTAGCCAACATTTTGCAGCATAAGCCCCCGGTATTTAATTTTATTGATCCAGATGCCAAAGTAATAGCCGCTTTGCAACTAATGAATTCAGTAAACCTCAGTTACCTGGTGGTAATAAGAGAAGAAAGTTTTCATGGCATCTTTTCCGAAAGGGATTACAGCCGCAATGTAATTTTAAAAGGCCTGCACAGCGATAGCTGTACAGTAAAAGAAGTAATGAGCCACTCCCTGCCTATGGTGGGCATGCAGGATACCGTAGAGCATTGTATGCACCTGCTGAACAGCCACAAAACCCGCTACCTTATTGCATTTGATGACCAGGAATTTAAAGGCGTAATCACCATCAATGATGTATTGAGAGAAGCCATCGAAAACAAAGAAATGGTATTTGATAAACTCGCCATAAGGGAGGCTACAGAAATGCAGGATAAAATATTTTGATACTCAAGCTAAATGTGGGAGCAGAAAAATTATTTTAATTTTTTTTACTGATGCACAATATCGGTTTTAATACTGCGTTAATACATCGGTTTTTCATAGGATATTGGATTTAAAACGGGCTGTATTTCTATACTGGCCCTTTTTTTTATCCCTCACACTCATCATCAATGTACAGGTTATACAAACGAAAAAGCCACCCGGATTTTAAGCCCGGATGGCTTTGTAACATATAGGGGCATTTCTTTTTTTCCTTAACAATTAACTGAACAAACCACCTTTCTTCAATTCACGTACGCCTTGTCCAATTAAAAAACCATTTTGATAAATCATTATCTTGTAACTACCACGCTGAAAAGTGGAGCCTGGTTTAAAAGCAAATTCAACATTCTTATTTTTAGCAGTTTCTAAATCTACCTGCACTTTTGCAGTATATGATTTTTCACCTTCTTCCCGGGTGGTGAATGTACCTGCACCAGATTTATCTGCAACAGGATTGCCATCCGGACCAATCACCAGTACATATACATCTGTCATGCCAGGCTGCACAATGCGGTTATTTACATCAAAGCTTACCACTAATTTATCCACACGCTTGGCAACGGTTGACACTTTTTCTTTTCCATTTTTGCGCTCATTAATCGGCGTAATTACAATGTTGGTGGCATTGAGTGTTGATGCAATGTCCACTTTCTTTTCAAGATTTACTTTAGCTTCATTGGTTGACGTAAGATCAGTAGTAAGCTTATCTTTATCAGCAATCAAAGTAATTTTATCCTGATTAAGTGTTTTATTTTCTTCAGTCAGTCTTGCCACTTCCTGCTCCATGCCTGCGATTTTTTCATTGAGGCTTGCAATAAGCTGCTTGGCTCTGCCTAACTCTGATGCAGTCGCATTCTTTTTATTAAGAATATTGCGGATTTCTTTCTTTGTCTTACTGATTTCGCTGCTGCTCGATTTCAATTTGCCCTGCAAATCTGTATTCACAGTACTCATAGAATCCAGCCTTGCCAATGAAGCATCAAAATTATTTTGAAGTATACTTTTTTCTTCAGTAACTGCAGTTATTTTTGATTCCTGCACATGTATGGTTTCAGAAGATTTTTTGTTGTCGGCAATCATAAATCCTCCAACACCCATCAGGCCTGCAGCCAGTACGCCAATGATTATGTTCCTGTAATCTTTGCGCTGAGGCATATTTGCAGGAGTATCCTGCGGAAAATTTGATACATTGTTCATAATAAAAAAATTTAAAAGTTTTTAATAGAATAAAAAATTCAAAAAAGATAAATCAATGAATTTTTTCATCCCTGCCCCTAAAACCAAAACCGTGCCATTAAAGTTTTGTATTTCTAAAAATCATTTAACATTTGAGGCATCAATAATCCGAAAAAATCTATGGCTTAAAATTATTAGGGAGTAAAATCGGGGATGTTATTTTTTTATCAGCAGGGCAAAGAATTTTTGTATTTCACTTTTTTCCAAAGCAGAAAAAATATGGTTGCCTTGGTACTTAATTTTATAGAAAAGCACCCGTTTGTGTTGTGGATATTTATTTAAAATGGCCTCAATTAGTTCACCGGTTTGTACATCTTTTTCCGGCCGTACCACAGCAGCGGCGGGTTCCGGCGATTTATGGCGTGACGGTTTTTTCAGGATGATAGCCTGCAGTGTGGCGAGTTTGCTGTGGGCAATGGTTTTTACATTCGATGCTTTGCCGTGCAGGCCTTCCAGTTGTTTCCTGCTGAGCCCTCCTCTTTCCTGGTATTGAAATAAAATGCTCTTTAAAAAAGTGGATTCAGGATATGCAGCCAGTGTTTCTTTTAGCACGTCCATTATTACATCCACATCTATTTTTTTCTTTTGTATCATATGGTTCTAAAAATACCGAAACCAATTTGTAATAACTAAAACCGGATCAAAAAGATTAATTGTTAAAATTTATTTTCAAGCTGGTACCGGTTAGCAGGATTACAGATGGCTTTAATCATTACGTGCTGCCATTTATATAACTATATTCATTTGCCTGTAAAAAAATGCCGGGGAGCTTTTCCGCATGTTCCATTATGTAAATACATTTACTAATAATTTCATTTTAAAAAAATAATAATCAAAGCATGGTCATTCGATTTTTACTGCTCTTTTGTTTCAGCCAAACAATAACGTTAGCTATGTATGCTCAAACACCTAAAATGGATTTTGAAACATACACCCCCACTTCCACCTTAGTGGTACCGGAGAATTATCCATCAAAAGCAAAATTTCCTTTTATAGATGTACACAATCATCAATGGAATGTACCCGGGCAAAATGTTAAGCTGCTGTTTCAGCAAATGGATAATCTGAATATGCAGGTAATGGTGAACTTAAGCGGCAGGAGTTATAAAGAATCAGCAGGAAAAACTAACGGCGATTTTGATGTAAGAGACCATGAGTATTTAAAACAATCGATACAAAAAGTAAAAGAGACCGACAGACGAAGAATGGTTTTTTTTACCAATATTTCTTTTGTTGATTTTGGAACAAAAGACTGGTTAACGCATACCATTTCGGAATTAGAAAAAGATGTACAGGCAGGCGCCTGTGGCCTTAAACTGTATAAAGATTTTGGAATGTTTTTTAAAGATAATAAAGGAAAGATTATTTCGGTAGACGATGAAAGACTGGATGCTGTATGGAATAAATGCGCCGAATTGCACATACCAGTTATTATACATACTGCAGATCCAAAATCATTTTGGGATGCCATGGATGAACACAATGAACGGTGGCTGGAACTGGCCACTCATCCTGACAGAAAAAGATCCGCCACCGATCCTGCTCCATGGGAAACGCTGATGGAGCAGCAGCACCGGTTATTTTCAAATCACCCCGCCACTATCTTTATTGCAGCTCACTTTGGCTGGTATGCCAACAACTTAAAAAAATTAGACAGCCTGCTTACAGCCATGCCAAATGTATTTGTGGAGTTTGGCGCAGTAATCGCTGAACTGGGCAGGCAGCCCGTAACGGCAGCTCAATTTTTTAATAAGTTTCAGGACAGAATATTATTTGGAAAAGATAGCTGGGTACCTGAGGAGTATGCTACTTATTTCAGGGTGCTGGAAACGAAGGACGAATATTTTCCTTACCACAAAAAGTATCACGCCTTTTGGCGTATGTATGGGCTGGGCCTGCCAGATGACATCTTGAAAAAAGTATACCACAAAAATGCACTAAACATTATACCCGGTTTAGATAAAACATTGTTTGCCGACTAACCCGATGTTTACCGGGCTGCTTTTTTTTCTGTATAATTTACGGCGCCCAGTTCTATTACTTTGGCCATAGGCACATGGCTGTTGAGATCATTAAATATCTGCGCCTTAGTTTTAGCGTCGTGTATTGCAGCAATGCTGCACGCCTTATCAAAATTTGTGTGCATTCCAAAATTTTCTAAAACAGACGGTACATCTTTTAAGTCAGGAAAAGATTGAAAACTTTTTACGAAGAAATAGGTTGTATCTCCGATTGATTTTGTGTAAGCTGTGTAAACTTGTGCCATAGAGTAATAATTTAAGAATGGTAAACCATTTTTTTAAATAATTGAACGAATTAAAATCAGTTTCGTTTAGAACGGAAGTTTTTCAACAGCGATGGCGGATGGCAATGTATTTTTCAGGGGATAAAGGAAGTACGAAAACTATGTGTAACTGCAATAAACCAAACACAAAAATCATCCAACTCTTTAATTAAATAGTAAAAAAGGCGGTAATTCTTTTTCTTAAAATAGTATTTTGCCCCACAGGCATATCTTTAATAAAGCGTTCGTGCTGACGTACTCTTGCACCGCTTAAAACATACCCAAGCGCAGGAAGAACAATTTTTATAATTTGATGCTTAACTGTTTCATCAAGTTCATTGTGAGCAAAAATAAGTTCTTCATTAATTTGAACCTCTTTGTCCGGCTGAACCGAACATTTGTCAACCCGTATATTTTGATAATTACTGGATATCTTTTTTAAAGCTTCAATCTCCTTTTGGGGAATTATGGCAGGGCTGCATTTCCAATAAATGAGATTAAGCACACCCTGTATATTTTTAACCGTACGAATTTGTGCTTCAGTAATGCGGACAAATATAAAAGAACGTAACAGGGTTTCATTGCTGATTCGCTTATTTGCCTCCAGATTTATTGTATAATTTAACGGGCAAAAATTTTCGATTCCCTTTTTTGATAACAGCGCAGCTAGTTTTTTTTCCCGGTTGGGCAATGTGTAAACTGCATACCAATTGAATAACATACTCATAAAATTTGTTAATAAAATGTACAGCTTTTCACATATGTATTAAACATGTGAATTCCAAAGGAAAATGGCTGTTCTTTCTAAAATAATTGGAGGAGGAAAGTCAAACGGATATAGGAAATAATTATCAGAGGTGAAACAAATGTAGGCTATAATTTTTACCAGTCAAAATTTTTCAGCAAAAAAGTTATCACCAGTACATTATTAAATTGTTTTTAAACAGGAATAATACCCACATCGTGTTGTAAGATGATGGCTTACATCTTTAATTATTGGTTTGTGTGTAAGCCTTACTTCAAGTAGATTTGCACATATTTTTTAAAATGAAAGTAACAGAACATATAGCAGAGGCAAATGGTACACTGGTGTCGTTCGAAATATTGCCTCCTTTAAAAGGGAGAACCATCAATACCATTTACCAGCACCTTGATCCCCTGATGGAGTTTAAACCTTCTTTTATAAACGTTACGTATCACCGCAGTGAAACTATGTTTAGAAAAAAAGCAGACGGCACATTTGAAAAAGTGGAAATAAGAAAAAGGCCCGGTACAGTAGCTATATGCGCTGCTATTAAAAATCATTATAATGTGGACACTGTGCCGCATCTCATTTGCGGAGGTTTTACCAGGAGAGATACCGAAGATGCCTTGATTGATCTTAATTTTTTAGGGATAGACAATGTGCTGGTATTAAGAGGGGATGCCGCAAAAAATGAAGCGAATTTTGAAGCTGAACCAGGGGGACATGCTTATGCCGTTGACCTGCTGAAACAGGTAATGAATTTAAAGAATGGCATTTACCAGGAAGAGGATATAAAAAATGGCGGTAAAACAGATTTCTGCATCGGTACGGCCGGGTATCCTGAAAAACATTTTGAAGCGCCCAATTTAGAAACAGATTTATTGTACCTGAAACAAAAAGTGGATGCCGGTGCGGATTACATAATGACGCAAATGTTTTTTGACAACAATAAATTTTTTCAGTTTGTAAAAGAATGCAGAGGCATTGGTATTGATGTGCCTATTATTCCGGGTTTAAAACCCATTACCACCAAAAAGCAATTGTCTATTTTACCAAAAGTTTTTCATGTAGATATTCCCGCAAATTTATCATCTGCCATTATGAAAGCAAAAACGGATGAAGAGGTGGAACAGATAGGAACAGAATGGCTGATACAGCAATCCAAAGAATTAAAATCTTTTGGTGTACCTGTACTTCATTATTATACGTTGGGCAAGCCAAATGTTATTTACAATGTGGTAAAAGAAATAAGATAAAAGAACGCTCCCGTGTCCGATAATAGTTATTTGAGTAAAGACTGAAAAACAGGTTCATTCACTTTTACAGGGTATTTCGTTTTTAATTCATTCAGCCATTTTTCTTCAAGGTGGTTTTGATAGTCATTGATAACAAGGCCTCTTGCCTCCTCGAAATTTCGCTGCTGGGCGGCGGGGTAAAGATGAAGCACTTTTACAAAGCTTGCAGTATTGTCAGTAATGTTTACCAAGGCCGTTGTAATCATACCTTCTTTAAGCACTGTACCAGTCGGTATCGGTAACTGTGCCACTTCATATCTTGCAGAATCTGCCTGGATACTGCCTTCACGTTCTTCCATTATTTTGCGCCAGTTTTTTTCGTTTTTTAAATCATTGATTGCAGTGTTTGCCTTTTCTTCATCTCCACAGTTAAAGAGCAGCACCCCTGCGCTTTCAGCCCACTGGTAAGCCGGTTTATGAGCATCATAATATTGTTTTAGTCCTGCTGTATCATTCGCTGCTTTGCTCCATACATTCCTTTCCATTATTTCAAAAAGAACATTGCCTTCCTTAAATTCCTGTAACTGGTATTGAAAATCTGCATTGTATTCTTCCAAATGTTTACGGTAATATTCAAGCGCTGCTGTGGCAATGTATTTACTTAACAAAGCATTGTTATCTTCTCCTTTATAAACATCTGTATTAAGTTTATAATCTTTTACAAAATTCAGCCAGTCGCTTCCTTTTACGGCAGACTTAGCAAAGCTAAATATCACCAGTTTATTAATTGGGTATTTGCCTACGGCACCCGCTGCGCTTACACTGTCTGCAAAGCGAAAGAGTTGTTCTTCCTTCACCATTTTGTTCCTTTTAAAACCAGTTCGTGCTAATATTTGCCGGGCAAAATTTTCTTTTACTTTATCAAACCGGGTGTTCTGAAGAATTTGCTGTTTTAGATTATAAATAAAATTTTCATCACTTCTGTCTGCAGGCAGGGGGTGCTGCTGCAGCCGCTTTACAATGTGGAAACCATAATTGGTAAAAACAGGCTCAGTAATATCACCATCATTTTTTAAAGCAAATACTGCATTTTCAAAAGGCAGGTCATATTTAGCAGTACCAAATTCAGGCATTTCGCCGCCATTTAAAAGGGTAAGTTTATCATCACTGTATTTTTTTGCCAGCTCTGCAAAACTGGCGCCTGCTTTTAAAAGAGTGTATACCGAGTCAGCAGTTCTTTCTATTTGCTTTAAATCTTCGCCGCTCACATCCGGAGGCAAAGCAAATAAAATTTGCGCCACTTTCCATTTACCGGCACTTGCCCTTTCGCCTGCATTTTTAAAAACATGTAAGGCAGATTTGGTACGGTATATTTTACTTACTTCTCCGGGCTTTAATGCATACACAATGTTTTCCATTGCGTACGGTATCGTAAGCACCGTGATATACCCAAGGTCTTTGCCTTTTACAGTGATTATTTTTTCACTAATCTCATTCACCATTTCATCGTAATCTGTTTCGCCATCTTTTAATTTTTCATATACCTCATTGATTGCTTTATATGCCTTCATGCTGTCGTCAGCAGGTTGTTTGTTATTAACAGGCACATAAAAATGCAGCAGGCGGATATCTTTTTGCCCCCGCAACAATGCCTCATCCGTTAATGCATCCATTGCCTTTTCATCAGTAAGATAAGTTTCCTCTATCTGGCTGCGGAAATTCTGCAGATCATATTTCAACTGCTCCAGTGTATCCAGCTTAAGGTCTCTTGCAGCTTTTACTTTTAGTTTAAATTTTGTATACAAATCAAGATATTCCCGTAAAGATTTTTCCCTGTCTTCCACAGGTGTTTTATTCTTATTGTATGCCCGCAGAAATTCATCTTTGCTAACAGCATTGGCTCCATAAGTAAAAAGTGTTTGGGCAAAAATATTTGCTGCACCCATCAGTACAGTGCAGAGTAAAAAAATCTTTTTCATTTCAGCAGGTTTTTCTTTAGTTGGTTTTTTGTTGTTTCCATTTTACGTGGAGCAAATCATCTATCTGTTGCCAGGTAAGTTTTTTTCCGATAATGCGTTTTTCATTGTCGAGTAAAAATATAGTGGGAGTCATTGTTACATCGTATAGCTGCCGGTAGCCAGGGCGCTGGGCAGCGATAACGGCATCATCCATTTCCTTTGTCTGGTATACATTTATCCAGTCTCCAATGCCATGTTCATTGATATACTGCAGCCATACAGGTTTTAAATTTTCCTTTGTGTCGCCGGAAAGTACCGCATAAATCTTTACGCCATGCTGCTGCCAGCTTGCCCGGTAAATAGAATCTATTTTAGGAATTTCTTCTTTACAATGTCCACAGTTGGGATCCCAAAAAATTACAATGGTATAGTCTGCATTTACATTGTAAAGCGGCATTGGCCTGCCTGAGGTATCCAGCATCTCCAAATCGGCAGCTTTGGCACCTACTAGATTAGCCATCAGCATGTATGCCCTGCGGCTGATGGTTTCCATTTGTTTTTCATTGAGCCAACTGGTAAGGCCTTTGCTGTGGTATTTATCAAACAGGTGAACAAATACAGCATCCTGGCCCATGTACTTTGGATTGATGTATTCATCGGTAAGCCAGTTTAGCAAAAACTTATACATTTCCGGAGCGCTGCGTGCCAGCAGCAACTGATAGTCGCTTTCTTTAATAATACTGTCGGGGTGCTGTACAATTATTTCCCTGTAATATTTTTCAAATTTTGGCAGAAAAAATGGCGAACGGATTATGCGTTCATCCATAAACGTTATGCCATCCCAGTAATGCGCTTTGTAGTTATAATAATTTTCCACCGAATCTTCATGCGTAACAGGATTGCTGTGCAGCAGCGGTGGCTCCTTCATCGCATTCAATACCGCCGCCATCATAGACTCGGGCTGTGTTTTTACAACACCCTCCCGGTATTGTGTAAGTTCTTTATTTAATTTGGTGTAATTGGTTTCATGCAATACAGAATCTGCTTTGGTTTTGGCAGCATTGTAGGCTGCTCTTTCTTCTTCCCACAAGCGGCCTTTTACAGCCATAAATTTTTGATATTGCTGAAACAAATCGTTTTCCTTTGAACCTGTAACAACCGTTTTGTTCAGTAAGTCAGCAGTATCAATTTTAATATTTATCACCTGCTCTTTATCAATAAAAAAGTCTACCAGCTTAGATTTTCCGGGCAATACCATCGCATAGATGCCGCCGGGCAGTTTTCGTTTTCCTTCAAAAACAGCAACGCCCTTATTGCTAACGGCCGCAGAATCTTCAATGTTTAAATTTTTGCCCATGTGGTACACCAGGTACGCAGTGCCGCTTTTATAATCTGGGGTAGATAGGGTGACCTTATAAGTTTGGGCTCCGGCATTTACAATTAACAGGGCAGCCACCAGGGTAATAAAAAATTTATACATACTTATCATCATTGTTACAAATGTATTTAAAATGATTAGTTAGTAACGGTAATTGGATAAAATTACAAATCGTTAACAAAAACAAATCGCCCTGGTTTTTATTGTGTACTGTGTAAGGAAAGCTATTTTTGCCGGCGTGAAAAGAAAAAAGTTTTTACTGGAAAAAATTCTTGTAACCGGGTATGCAGCAGATGGTAAGTCTATGGCAAAGCTGGATGGCAAAGTATACTTTATAGAAGGTGCAGTACCAGGTGATGTGGTGGATGTTTTTATCAGCACTAACAAAAAAGACTGGGGCGAAGGCGAGATTACCCACATACATGAGTATGCAGCA
>JAYWIB010000358.1:0-2928 GCA_043789265.1 Chitinophagaceae bacterium | reverse complement strand
ATTGCATCGGGATTCACATGACATAACGGTGCTGAATAATGAACTACTGTCTGTAACAAAAAAATCAACACTATATCTTATCCCGGCAGATTCCCTATACCTCATATGACAGCTCATTTCAACCGATCTAAATAATCCAACCCATGCTCCTTTGCAGTTTCTTTTGCCAGTTCGTATCCTGCATCTGCATGGCGTATTACACCTATGCCCGGGTCGTTTCGTAATACACGGCTCAGGCGCTCTGCGGCATCAGCAGTGCCATCGGCCACTATTACCATGCCTGCATGTATGCTGTAGCCCATACCCACACCGCCGCCGTGGTGCAGGCTTACCCAACTGGCGCCACCTGCGGTATTTAACAGTGCATTTAGTATGGGCCAGTCAGCAACGGCATCGCTGCCATCCGGCATGCCTTCAGTTTCCCTGTTGGGGGAGGCCACACTGCCGGTATCAAGATGATCACGTCCTATTACAATGGGGGCTTTTACTTTGCCGGTGCGTACCAGTTCGTTAAAGGCAAGGCCTGCCTGTTCCCGTTCGCCCTGGCCCAGCCAGCATATACGGGCAGGCAATCCCTGAAAGGCAATTTTTTCCTGCGCCATCTTCATCCACCGCAGCATGCCTGAGTTGTGGGGAAACATGCGCATGATTGCTTCATCCGTAACGGCAATGTCTGCAGCATCGCCGCTGAGGGCGGCCCACCTGAAAGGGCCCTTGCCCTGGCAAAAAAGCGGGCGGATGTAGGCAGGTACAAAGCCGGGGAATAAACCCCCTCCGCCCCCTAAAGGGGGAACCTTGAGGACTTCACGATTTTTAGTTTCATATTCTAATGCACGGGCCCTGATATTATTTCCGTAGTCAAAAGTGATGGCGCCTTTATCCATCAGCGTTAGCATAAGTTGTACATGCACGTACATACTCTCGTAACTGAGCCGCAGGTATTGTTCTTTATCCTGTTCTCTCAAAGCATTGGCCTGCTCGTTGGTAAGGGTGTGCGGCACATAGCCAATCAGTGGGTCGTGGGCGCTTGTTTGATCGGTAAGTGTATCGGGTATGATATTTCTTTCAATCAATCTCTGCAACAGATGTACTGCATTGCATAAAACACCGATACTTTTTGCTGTGCCTTCTGCCTTATACCTTACGCCTGCATCTATCGCTTCATCAATATCCGTGTATTTTTCATCCAGGTATTTTGTTTCTATTCTTTTATCTATGCGCCACTCCTCCACCTCCGCTATCAAGGCCACTCCTTCGTTCATGGTAATGGCCAGCGGCTGTGCACCACCCATACCGCCGAGGCCTGCCGTTACATTGAGTGTGCCACGGAGAGAAGCAGCCCCTCCTGACCTCCCCTGAGGGGAGGAATTATCCAAAGATTGATGAGAAGATGTTTTTGAATAATGCTTGTCAGCAAGTGCTGCATAAGTTTCGTATGTGCCCTGCACTATGCCTTGCGATCCAATATATATCCAGCTTCCTGCCGTCATTTGCCCATACATCATCAGGCCTTTTTTTTCCAGTTCATCAAAGTGTTTCCAGTTGGCCCAGTTGGGTACAAGCTGGCTGTTGCTTATCAATACACGGGGTGCATGTGTATGTGTTTTTAAAATGGCAACAGGCTTACCGCTTTGTATCAATAATGATTCATCGTTCCCCAATATTTTTAATGCGGCAATGATGTTGTCCAATGCTTCAACATTGCGGGCAGCTTTGCCGCGGCCTCCATATACAATTAAATCATGGGGTCTTTCAGCCACTTCAGGATCCAGATTGTTCAGCAGCATTCTCAGTGCAGCTTCCTGTACCCATCCCTTGCAGCTAAGTGTGCTGCCGGTGGGTGTTTTGTATTTAACGGGGTCGTAGTGCTGGGCAATCGTTGGCATAAAAAGTTGGCTTGCAGGTGTTGAAAATGCAGTGTATGGCGTGCTGCAAAATTAAGGCGGCAGGGAGCAATTAAATTTTTTATACAAATCAGATTTTATTTATCTACCTTGAAAAACTTTTCTTACAAAGTCTGGTCATTATCTGCTCCCCCTGAAGTTTTTTTTAAGCCGCACGCTTTTTATTTTATTCACCTTAAAACAAACACCAACATGAAATTATTTTATGCATCAGCATTGCTGCTGCTCGCCGCCTGTAACAATGCAGCTAAAAAAACTGAAACCAATGCAAGTATGCCGGGAGCTTACAAAATGCTTTCTGTACATGTTAAGTCCGACAGTACCGACACTACCTACACCAGTGGCAGCCAGTTAAAAATGTATTCAGAAGATTTTATGATGTATGCCTTTGTAAACACGCCCGATTCAGGCAGCAGCTTTGGCATTGGCAGCTACAGTGTTAATAAAGATACTGTTACCGAAAATGTACTTTTCAGTGCATCAGACTCAGCAAGAAATGACAGCCCGGGGAGCTTTGCCCTTGTAATTGAAAAAACACCTAAAGGTTATAAGCAGGTGATTGCAGATATGAAAGCAAGCGACGGCAAACATTATAAACTTACAGAAGAGTATGAAACTGCAGGCCCTGCTGCCAACACAGCAATTGATGGTGCATGGAAACAAATAAAGTACTATAGAATAAAAGGAAAAGATACTGCTGTGCTGCCCGGTACGCAATACAAGATGTATGCTGATGGCCATGTAATATGGGGACACAGCTATGCCGACTCCCTCAAGAAAAACCATACCGGTGTTGGCTTTGGCACATTTGAACTGGCAGGCAATAAATTAAAAGAATCAGTAACTGCTTCTACTTATTATGTAGTAAGGGGAAAAAGTTTTGACATTGATGTTACCATGAATGGCACCGATGAATTTACACAAACGATGAAAGAGCCGGATGGTACCACCGGCATAGAAGTGTATCAGCGCCTGAAAAAATAATCATTATTTTACCGCCTGATTAAACAGCCCGGCAGATAAA